>CAZILR010000433.1:0-5288 GCA_964539995.1 uncultured Planctomyces sp. | reverse complement strand
TCATCGAGAACATGCTCGAAGGCTCCTCCAGCAAGCACGAGCACCTCAATCCGGCCATGAGCACGCTGATCATCATCGGCCACGTCAAAGACGGCGTGGACCTCGCCGAACAACACAGCCTGCCACGTCCGATCGTCGACTTCATCGAGCAGCATCACGGCACGACGCTGGTGCAGTATTTCTACCACGCCGCTTCGAAAGCCGCCGAAGACCACCCCGACCGGATCGAAGTCGAAGAGTCCAGCTTCCGCTACCCCGGCCCGAAGCCGCAGTCGCGTGAGTCCGGCGTGATGATGCTCGCCGACGCCGTCGAAAGCGCCAGCCGCACGCTCAGCGAACCGACCCCCAAACGCATCGAAAGCCTCGTCCGAGCCATCACGATGGACAAACTCCTCGACGGCCAATTCGAGGAAAGCACGCTCACGCTCAGTGAAATCAACCTCATCCAAGAATCGCTGACTAAGTCCCTGATCAGCATCTTCCACACCCGCATCAAGTACCCGGAGCAACGGGCCGGATGAGGCCAGCCCGACCGACGTGGATTGAGTTCAAACGACACCAAGCATCCAATTTTCGAGATTCCGCGCCCGACTTCGGCTCGTCGAGTCACTAAATTGCTGACGCCATGAGTGAACGAACTCCACAACCTGGAATGCTGATGGAAGTGTCCGGCTCGACCGACTCCGAGTTGCTGACGCTGTTCATCAACCATCGGGACGAGGCCGCCTTCTCGGAATTGGTGCAGCGGTACCGCCGGCTCGTCTGGAGCGTTTGCCGTCGCGTGCTGGCAGACACACATGACATCGAAGATGTGTTTCAGGCGACATTCTTGGTTCTGGTGCGGGATGCGGGGCGAATTCGGCGGCAGCAGTCGCTCGCGAGTTGGCTCTACGGCGTGGCGTATCGGCTGGCGATCCGAGTGAGAAAGCAAGCGGATCGGCGGCGCGAGGTCGAACCGCTCACGAGCGATCCAGTCGCGAACGACGACTTCACGGCGATCGCGCAGATGTTCGTCCGGCAGACGGTGGATGAGGAGTTGCATTCGTTGCCGAACAAATACCGTCAACCGTTGGTCCTGCATTACCTCACGGGAAAATCGCAAAAGGATGTCGCGGCGGAAATGGGACTCACCGAGGGGGCCGTCGATGGATTGCTCAAGCGCGGCCGGCATGCGCTGCGAACGCGATTGTACCGGCGTGGCGTCACGCTGGGAGCGGTGTGGATCGTGTTGAATTGGACGGAGCAAGCCGCTCAAGCCGCTCCGCTGGTATCGCTCACACAAACCACGGTTCAAGCCGGACTGGCTTTTTCCGCTGGCAAAACGGCCGGAGCAGTGTCGGCCGCCGTGATAACTCTCACCGGAAAGGAATTGATGACCATGTCGCTTCTGACAAAACCGATGGCGAGTGTCGCAGCAACGATCTGCGTGTTGGGACTTGCGGCAAGCGGAACAAATTGGCTGTTGGGATCGAATCAACCGGCACGCAAATCCGTGCCGTCACTGAATTCCACCGTAAGTCCACGCCATTCCCAGACGCTGGCGTTACCGAATGACTCGGTGCTGGAATCAAACTTGATCACCTTGGCGAACACCGATTCACCAGAGGGTGGCTCAGCTCGACCACCCGCAGCGGCGTCCGAGACCAACGTCCCCGACTCCGAAGGACGCTTCTGGCATTTCCAGGAACGCAGCAAGGACGTTGAGAAGATTGAGGCCGAATTAAGGAAGCAGACCGACGTCGATTTCCAGGATCAGCCGTTGACCGACGTCATGACCTTTTTGTCCGACTTTCACAACATTCCGATCATCATCGACCATGACGCACTGACGGAAGCCAAGATCAAAACGGACACCCCGGTCACTCGCACACTGACGGGCGTCAAGTTCGAGAGCGCGCTCAACCTGATTCTGACCCCGCTGAAGTTAGACTACGTCATCGACAACGATGTGATGACGATTACGACCGCCAAGCAGGCGGAGGCAACCACAGAAGCCCTCGTCTACGATCTCGCACGGATTCCCAACATCGAGCCGAAGACGCTGTCGTCGATCATCATGTCCGTGACGAAGCCAGAAGCCTGGACCGAAAAAGGAGGTCCAGGATCGCTGACGCTCGGTGACGACTTCATCGTCGTCAATCAAAACCAGCGGACGCACCGCAAAATCGAGTCCTTGCTGAATCAGCTCGAACGACACGCGAAGGAACAAGCCCGGCGACACGCCGCACAGCCTGCGGCACGTTGAATCATTCCGGCAACGGCTGGCCGTTGGTTTCCGGGAGGAACGGCAGAACAAACAAGCCGACGAGAAAGACCACGCACATCGTGCAGCCAGCGTAACGCAGCGGTTCGGCTGTGTCGGCGAACAGGTGGTTCAACCAAATCTTCACCAGCGGGCCAAGCGCGGCGACGAAACGGCCCACGTTGTAGCAGAAGCTGGTGCCGGTCGAACGCAGTCGAGTGGGGAAGAGTTCGGGGAAATAGACCGCGTAGCCGCCGAACAGCGACAACTGGCAGAAGCCCATGATCGGCACGAGCACGAAAATCTGCCACAGGTCAGTCAGAAACCAGAAGACGCTGATCGTGCTGACGAAGGCCGCCAGCAGAGCGATGACGAACGTCGGCTTGCGGCCGATCCGCATCGACAAATTGCCGAATGCGTAGATTCCAAAGAAGGCTCCGATGTTGATCGCGATCGACGTCAGGCTTTGATAGATCGTCAGGCGGCCTTTGATTTTGCCATCCACTTCTTTCTTCAGCGGCTTCAAATCGTCAGAGATCGTCGTCCCCTTGCCGGCTTGCACAGCCGTTTGAATCTCTTGCAACTGCTCGACGCGCGTGGAGTTCGAGGCGGATTTCGCCGCCTCGATTTGTTCGGCGAACACGGCCGCCGTAATCGGTTTCGTCTGCACCGAGCGAATCAAATCGGGGGTGTAAAATCCAACCGCCCACAGTCCGATGACACCAGAGCAAGCCAGGATCAACCCCAGAATCGCATGACGCCGCCAAGTCGGATGCGAGAACAGTTCCTTGTAGGATCCCATCTGTTTGGAGACCGCGCTGTCGTGCGCCTGCTTGACCCAGGTTTCGGGTTCCTTCAAACGGCGGCGAATGAACAGACTCAAGAACGCTGGCAGGGCACCAATGCAAAACATGATTCGCCAGGGACTGCTGACAAAACCCTCCCCTTCCGCCAAACCCAAGCCGAGGTTGATGAGTGCCGCGCTGATGTTGCCGAACGCGGAGAGCGCCTGCAGCAGCGACAACGCATACGGTCTAGCTCGCGAGGGCATGACTTCTGCCACCAACGAGACGCCGACCGCGAATTCTCCGCCAACACCCAAGCCGGTCAGAAAGCGATAAAAAGCAAAGTCATAAACCGAGACCGACAACGCGCTCAGGCCGGTGCAGAGCGAGTAAATCAGGATCGTGATCAACATGGTTTTCGCTCGGCCGATTCGATCGCCCAACATGCCGAAGATCAGTCCTCCCGTGGCCCAACCAGCGATGAACACGGATGTGGCGATGTCGCCGAAGGTCGCCGTTGCCGTTTGAAACGCCTTTTCGTCGCTGGCCAGATGCTTGAGCAAATCCTGCATCGCGGCTGGCCGAGCCAAAATGAAAAGTTGCTGATCCAAACAATCGAACAGCCAGCCCAACGCGGCCACGATCAACACGAACCAGTGATAGCGAGTCAGCTCTTTGTACCACTTGCCGCTGGCGGGAGCGGCGTTCGGATCGGCTTTGAATTCGTCGAGACCGTGCATGGCGGAGTCATTTCTGGCTGGAGGCGGGATCAATAGTCGGAGCAGTACAGCCGAAGCACTCGCGGGCTGCAACCGAAGCGGAGATCGCGATTCACCACGGCTCGCCGATGCCTTGAGTCTCTTTGCCTCGCACCTATAATCCCTCCGCCCTTCGTGCCCGATGGCCGGAAGTGCATTGTCTCGTCAGGAATTCCGCCTCACCGAAAGCGTCACGAACGTCATGCTCAATTGGTTTCGGAATGTCTGGTCCGCCGTCAGCACGCTCATCCAAGGGATGTGGGTCACGATCGTGACCATGTTCAAGACGTACGGTCGGCGAACCTTCACGGAAGTGTTCGAGTACCCCGAAGTCCCCGTCCCGGTCAAAGCCCGCTACCGCGGCTTTCATCGCTTTGATCTGACAACTTGCATCGGCTGCGAGAAGTGCGCCGTCGCCTGCCCGGTGGACTGCATCTACATCGCGAAAGAGAAAAGCCCAGTCGGCAAAGGCTTCCGCATCGACGGCTTCGCGATCGACTACACCAAGTGCATGTTCTGCGCTCTGTGCGTCGAGCCGTGCCCCGTGGACTGCATCTTCATGGGGTCGAACTTCGACTTGAGTTGCTACAGCCGCGATGGCTGCATCGTCGATTACGCCAAATTGCCGTTGCAAACCGCGTGGGGCCAGACGACGCTCAATCCGGCCGCCGTGTCGGAATCAAAGGTTCTGTACGAGCCGGTCTGGGTCAAAGGCGAACCTAGCCCCTTCGGTTTTGAAGCCACCGAGCACTAAGCCATGAATGCCGCCGAAGTCGAATCTACGAACGAGCAGTCGAAGCGATTCTTCACGCTGGCCGAAGCGAACCAGCGTTTGCCGCTGGTTCGCGCGATCGTCAGTGATATCGTCGAGTTGTTCCGAGACGTCACCGAGCGACGGCAGCGGCTGATCGACCTCATCGAACGCAATCAACTCGGATCAAAGCGAGTGGCCTCGCCGTACACCGAAGAACTCGAGCAAATGCAGGCCGACATTCAGGCCGACGTCGAAAAGCTCAACGGGTTTGCTCAGGAGTTGGCCGAACTCGGCATCGAGTTGAAAGACCCGAACATCGGCTTGATTGACTTCCCCACGCTGGTCGATGGTCGCGAAGCGTACTTGTGCTGGAAGCTCGGCGAACCAGAGGTCGGCTTCTGGCACGAGCTGACCGCCGGTGTTCAAGGCCGACAGTCAGTCGATGGCCTGAAACCGCAGCCCCGATCTCAAGTTCCAAATCTCAAATCTCAAATTTGAAATCTCAAATCCCATGACAGACCTAGTCGGCCACATCGTTCTCTTCATCATCGCCGGCATCGGCATCGTGGCGGCTCCGCTGATCATCGGCCGCCTCGTCCGCCCGACGTTGCCGACTCCCGAAAAGGACGCGATCTACGAATGCGGCGAACCGACCATCGGTTCCAGCTACATCCAGTTCGACCTGCGGTACTACACGGTCGCGCTGCTGTTCATCATCTTCGACGTCGAAGTTGTGTTCTTCTACCCGT
>CAZILR010000432.1:0-5304 GCA_964539995.1 uncultured Planctomyces sp. | reverse complement strand
GCGACGGCATTCGGCATGTCCATGCCGCCGGCGAATTCGGGCAGACGGAAATGATGGCCTTTGTGAAACGATCGCCACGTCCAGACCACGTTCATGGCGCAGAGAATCAGATACAGCCAGCCCAAGCCGAACAAGACGCTCGGTGTGACATTGGGATGCGGGTCGGTTGATCCCAGAGTCAAGCAGGAAGTGATCAGCGACAGAGAGTTCATCGAGGTTCCCGTGCTCCGAATTCCTACAACGGCTGACTGATCCCGCCGTCTTTGCGGACTCGCCAGAAGTGAATGGCGATCAAGCCAGACACCGCCAACGGAATCGCAACACAGTGCAGGATGTAAAACCGATTCAAGGTTTCTTCACCGACGAAACGACTGCCAAGCAACAGAAAACGAGCATCGCTGGCATTGGTGATGAGGTCGTAGCCACCGAGATTCAAAAATTGGAAGCCAGGGCCTTCGTGTCCGAGCACCGGCGTCGCGCGAGCCATGTTCGAGCCGACGGTGATGGCCCAAATGGCGAGCTGGTCCCACGGCAGCAAGTAGCCGGTGAACGACAGCAACAACGTCAGCTTCAGCAAGATGACGCCGACGACCCAGTTGAATTCGCGCGGCGGCTTGTAACTGCCGGTTAAAAACACGCGATACATGTGCAGCCAAACCGTGATCACCATTGCGTGAGCTCCCCAGCGGTGAATCTCGCGCATGATGCCCAGCGTCGTCACGTCGCGCAGAGCTAAGATGTCGTTGAAGGCCCATTCCAGCGTTGGCCGGTAGTAGAACATCAAAAGTACGCCGGTGATGGTCTCGACCAGAAACAGAAAGAAGGTGATGCCGCCCATGCACCAGGTGTAGGACAGCGCGATGCCTTGCTGCTTGATCGACACCGGGTGCAAGTGCAAGAAGAAATTGGTGAGCATCACGACCACGCGGTTACGGCGGTCGTACGGAGCCGGATGCCGGAAGATGCTCTTCCAGATTTGCGAATCGCGAATGTAATCACCGACCGACATGGATGACTTCCCTTTGGAGCGCTACGCCAACGTTCCATCGACGAACGAGTTCGAGTCCGCCCACTGTCCCATTTCTTCTTGGAACTTGACGCTCTTATCGACTTCCAACTGCCCGTCCGACGCGAGTTTGATGCCCACTCGTTCGAGCGGACGAGGAGCCGGGCCTTCGAAGTTGATGCCGTTGATGTAGAAGCCCGAACCGTGACACGGGCATTTGTATTTCTGCTCGCCTTCGAGCCAGTTGGGAGTGCAACCGAGGTGCGTGCAGACCGAGGCCAAGGCGTAAATCAGGTTCTGGCCTTTGTACTGATCGGTATGCACGATCCAGACACCGCGAGCCGCCAGCCACTTCGTGCTGACATTGCCGAGCGGGTAATCGCTTGGCGGACCGATCTTGAATTTCGTCGGCGGCTCCACGAGCACGTTCGGAAACATGAATCGCGCGAGATCGAGCAACCACAGCAGCGAGGTTGCCGCCATCGAGCCGAACGCGATCACCAGTGGCGACAAGCAGATGGCCACAAAACTTCGTCGATCAGTGGCTCCAGCCTTCTTGTCCTTTGCCGAGGGAGGTTTGACCGGAATCGGTGGCAACGTCGGCTTTGCGGGAATCACCGGTGCGGCCGCCGCTGAAGCCTCAGCCGGCTTTTCGCCGCGAACCGCTTTGAGCATTTCTTCGACGGACGGCTTTGCTCCGCCGCTTGCAGATGCAGACGCTAGCTTCGCAGCGGGAGCCGCCTTTGCGGTTGGTGCATCGCCAGCAGATTCGGTGGCCGCTCCGCCTTTGGCACCACGGATTGCGGCCAGAATATCCGCTGTTGAGCCAGGCTTTCCGGCCGCCGGCTTTGGAGCCGCAGCCGCCTTGGGCACTTCCGTTGCCGGAGCCGCAGGAGTTCCGCCTTTTGCACCTTGAGCGCGAATCGCGGCGAGAATGTCGCCAGTCGAACCAGGCTTCGCAGCCGGAGCTGCTTTTGGAGCAGCCGACTCGGCCGCTGGCGTTTCTGCGGCTGGTGCAGGCGCATCGCTACTCGCGACGGGTTTCGCAGCGCGAATTTTGGCCAGGATATCGGCAGTGGACGGTTTTGGTTCAGACATGACTCTTCACGCGCTCAAAACGGACCACGCACGCTGGGCGCAGTCGGGGGGCGAGGTTAAGAGGGGGCGGATTCTGGCGACCGGCTCGTGCGCCGGCAACCTTTGGGAATCGCGACGACGTCAGATTTCCCAAACTCAGGACCGAGCAAAAATCGACGTTCCCAAGCCTGGGAACCAAATGGCGAAAGCGATGAGCAACGGGCAGAACCAAGTGGATCCCGATCGGACGCTCCCGCGAGCCAAGCTCGAAATGTCGGCCGAACATGCCGAGTTGCTCGACGAGTTCGAGCGGTTCATCCACCGCGATCCGGCTCGTCGTGGCCTGTGCGCGAGCGAACTGAACGAAGCCGGACAAGCCGTGCCGCTGCGACTCGGAGCCGGACAGCTCGCGGTGGCGGCGATGGAATTGGCCCAGAATGCACAGCGAGTCGCGATCGTCACCGGCTTTTTCATCCCGCACGCGCAGCCCCCTTGTGCCGAAACGGACGGGCCTCCCGGCAGTCTGTTTTTGGCTCATTGCCTGCGAACATTGGGGGTCGATGCGGCGGTTGTCACCGATGCCCCGTGTGCTCCCGCCGTGCGCGCGGCGGCCGAGGGGATCGGCTTTCCGCTGGATCGACTCTTCGTCGCTCCGCTCACGGCCGAGACGTGGTGCGACGAGTTCCTGCAATCCGAGTTCGCTCGTGGACTGACGCATCTGATCGCCGTCGAGCGGGTCGGCCCCAGCCACACGCCGGAAAGTGCGGAGCGGAGAGTGGGGAGTGGGGAGCAAAACACGACGGCTGGACACTCCTCACTCCTCACTCCCCACTCCCCACTTTTTGATGTCGCTTCCGAACATCACGACCGCTGCCACAACATGCGCGGGATTTGCATCGACGCGCACACGGCCCCGTTGCATTTGTTGTTTGAACGGTTGCCTCAATTCCATCCGGCGGCGCGGACGATTGGTGTCGGTGACGGCGGCAATGAGATTGGCATGGGTGCGATTCCGTGGATCGAACTGCGTCGCCGGCTGTCCGGCGAGCACGCGGGGCGAGTTCCGTGTCGCATCGCCTGCGACTTCAACATCGTCGCCGGCACCAGCAATTGGGGAGCGATGGCGCTCGCGGCCGGAGTCTGCCTGTTGCGAGACCGACTCGATGTTCTGCAGTCGTGGACTCGCGAGAGGCATCGCGAGTGGTTGGAGCATCTCGTGGAGAACGGCCCGGCGGTGGACGGCGTCACCGGCCGCCGCGAGGCGACCGTCGATGGCCTACCGTTCTTGACGTACATCCAACCGTGGGAGGGCATCCTGCGCCGCTGCGGCTCACGGAATCAAAATTTGGAACGTGGTTGTGAGTGACGGGGCTTACGAAAGAGTGGCGGTGCTCTTGTTTGTTACGGGTTCCGAGAGTTGCCGAACCTTTTGGCCAATCGAGCTAGCGACGAAACGCGCCGAACCAGTTCGGACAATGGCGATGATGTGCCAACGTCACAAAACGTCATGGCTCCTGGGCAAACACGAATTCTCCGTCCTTCACATCGACCGCGATTTTGCAGCCTTGCGCGAAACGACCGGACAGCAACTCGTTGGCGAGTTGGTTTTGCAGTCGTTGCTGAATGACTCGCTTGAGCGGCCGAGCACCGTAGGCTGGGTCGTAGCCTTCCTCGCCGAGCAGATCCTTCGCGGCGTCGGTGATCTCGAATCCAAAGCCGTTCTCGTCGAGTTGCTTCGCCAATCGGCGAAGTTGCAGATCGACGATCTGACGAATCTCGGCTCGGCCGAGCGGATGGAAGACGATGACCTCGTCAACTCGATTGAGGAATTCGGGGAGGAACTCTCGGCGCAGCGCCTCCATCACGCGGCGATTGATTTCCTTGTCCAGCCCCTCGCCCCTCAGCGCTTGCCCCTCCGTCAGTTCCATGATGGATTGGCTGCCGATGTTCGACGTCATCACGACGATCGTGTTCGTGAAATCGACCGTGCGGCCTTGGCCGTCGGTCAGGCGGCCGTCGTCGAGCAGTTGCAGCAGGACGTTGAAGACGTCGGGGTGAGCCTTCTCGATTTCATCGAGCAGCAGCACGCAATATGGACGGCGTCGCACGGCTTCAGTCAGCCGGCCACCCTCTTCGTAGCCGACGTAGCCCGGAGGCGCGCCGATCAGACGCGAGACCGAGTGCTTCTCCATGTACTCGCTCATGTCCACGCGGACCATCGCATGCTCATCGTCGAACAGGAACGCGGCGAGCGCCTTGCACAGCTCCGTTTTGCCGACACCGGTTGGTCCGAGAAAGATGAACGAGCCGATTGGACGGTTCCGATCTTGCAGGCCGGAGCGTGACCTCCGGACGGCATTCGACACCGCGACGACTGCTTCGTGCTGGTTGATCATGCGGTTGTGAATCGCCTCTTCCATTTTGAGCAGCTTGTCGCGCTCGCTCTGCAACATGCGAGCGACCGGGATGCCGGTCCACAGGCTGACGACTTTGGCGATGTCTTCGTCGGTGACTTCCTCGCGAAGCAGTCGCTCTCCTTTTGCGTTGCTGGTCTCGGCCGAGCGTTGTTCCAACTCGGCCAATTCCTTTTCGGCTTTTTGCAGATCTTGCTCGGCCTTGTACGCGGCCACGAAATCTTCGTTCGCGTTTGTCCGCTGAGCTTGCGCGAACGCCTGCTCTCGCTGTGTGCGGAGCCGCTCGATTTGTTCCTTGAGTGGGCGGAGTCGCGACAGCGCGTCCTTCTCAAGCTGCCATTGAGCTTTGAGCCGATTGACCGATTCCTCGCGGTCGGCGATCGCGCGACGCAAGTCGTCGAGCCGCTCGCGGCTATCGGGACTCTTCTCGGTCGCGAGAGCGGTCGCTTCGATCTGCATTCGCGTGAGCTGCCGAGTCGCTTCGTCAATCTCCGCCGGCATCGAGTCGATTTCCATGCGCAATCGTGAGGCGGCTTCGTCCACGAGGTCGATGGCCTTGTCCGGCAGGAAGCGGTCGTTGATGTACCGATCTGACAGCGTCGCCGCCGAGATCAGCGAATCGTCGGTGATGCGCACTCCGTGATGCGATTCGTACCGCTCCTTCAAGCCGCGCAGGATCGAGATCGTGTCCTCGACGTTCGGCTCTTGCACCATGACTGGTTGGAAGCGACGTTCGAGCGCCGCGTCTTTCTCGATGTGCTTGCGATACTCGTCGAGCGTTGTCGCGCCGACGCAGTGCAATTCTCC
>CAZILR010000431.1:0-5307 GCA_964539995.1 uncultured Planctomyces sp. | reverse complement strand
AGTTCCGCCTTCAGGCGGTGTTTGGAACTTGTGCGATTTGATTTTCAGCCGTGTTTACGAACCGGACTCTGGTGGCGGACTGACGGTAGCCGGGAATGGTTTCGATGGATCGAAGCCGCTGCCGTTGGAGCGTCGGGCTGCTCCGAAGAGCGACTGCACGATCCACAAGGCGAACATCAAGACAATGCCCCAGCGAGCGGCGGCGACTCCGTGCAGAACGGTGTCGGCGTCGTTGAGGCCGGCACAGACGGCGATCAGCACTCCGGCCAGAACCCAACCGAGTCGGTTGCGCCAAGTTGTTGGGATCAACACGACGCCCAGCACAAAGAGCGAGAACGTCGCCACGATCGCGGCGAAGCTGACCTTCCACCATGTCACTTCGAGATACTCCGCGCTGCCAAGGTTGTGGAACGAGTACGCTTGCCCCTGCGTCGCGAAGTCAGCCACGCCGACGGACGACGTGTCGATCCATTGATCGAGTTCACCTTGATTGACCGCAGATGCGACGTGACCGTTGATCGCTCGTTCGAGCGTCAGGTGCTGTTCGCGAATGAAACTGTCCGGCGTGCTGACGAGCGAAAACTTCTCCGGCACCCACACGACGGTTCGCAGTTGCTGCACCGCAACCGCCGATCCCTTCGGCCCGCCGATGCGCGGCAGTGACGCACGCAGCTTGCCGTTCCAACCGTCGAACGGACGCGGATTGATCGGCCATAGGAATTGCAGCGTCACCGAGAACGGCTCGTCCGACTTCCCGCCGCGAGCAACGCTGACAAAATAACTGTCGAACGCATCGTCCGAGCCTTTGCCCGCTTTCTCCGGCGAGACCGATTTGTTATCGACCAGGACGCCGAGAATTTCCGCTCCCTTCGGCAGGTCGATGCGGAGCCGTTGCCGCTCGCTGGTCTTGAGCTTGAAGCGGCAGCGGTACGATGCTTTGTCGTCTTCATCGACAACAACTTCGACCAGTCCGCGCGAGACGACCGTCTCGACCACTTCCTGAATTTCGTGCTTCGCGGCAGACACCTTCAGCGACACCGGTTGCGAGTAATACCGATACGCCAGTGAGCCATCCTGCGACAGCAGCGACAACTCGCGCGGGTCGATCGCTTCGAGAACATCGCCCGTCGCGTCGGCCGAGACCGTCAATGCTTTGTCCTTCTGAACCGTGACCTCGCCGTACACGTCCGACAGTTCGACCTTGCCCGCCTTCGATTCCCCGTCGCCTGGAAGTCCCACCGCTTTCACTGGCTTGAGTTCTTTTTGCCACGACGCCAACGCTCGGCGCGGGTCTCCCGACCCCGCCGCTTGTCCCGACCGAAGGTCTCCCGCAGCCGGGGCAGGCAAAGGCGGAACTCCGATACCCGCGCCATCCGCCGGCTTCAAGTCGTAGGTAATCTCGAACGGCACATCGCCGACCGCCTCGCGTTGCAGGATGATCGTCCACGTCACCCAGCCCTCGACCGCCTTCTCGGCTTTCTTCTTTTCCTTGATCGCGGGGACAGCCGCACCTTGAGCCGTCCGAATCTGCACGACATCGGCCAACGCTTCGGGGACGGCGATTTGAAACGTGTCGAGTCCCGCGAATTGGACGTGATACGTCACCGTCGTGCGCACGTCCGCCGTCTCCGGTTTCGCGTTAAGCAGCGTCGCGACTGACGCCGTCAGCCGAGTCGGCCGGCGCGTCGTCTTCACCGGAATCTCAACCGGCCGCCGAGTGAATGACCACGCGGACGCGAGTGTTCCGCCTGCGACGAACGGCGGATTCGGATCGGCATTGCGCTCCGGTTGAACACCCTTAATTGCCTTCTCGTCGGTGAGCACTTCGATGGCGGGTGCCGCGAAGATCGTGACTTGTCCGGTCTCACGTTCGACGTTCAGCGGTTCGAGCAACGGCAGCGTCAGATTCTGTTCCTTCTGCGTCGCGTCGAGAGGAACATGCCCAATCACGTTGAATTGGATCGCCCCGTCGCGTTTCATGTCGAGCACGACTCGCAGCACGGTCTGGCCGTCCTTTGTTTCGACGGGGTACTCTTTGATCTGTGGCGGGCCAACAACGCGGTCGATCACCATTTTGTCGGGGACACGCAATTGCAGCTCAAACAGGCCGGCACGCTCGATCGTGTAGCTGACCGTTGTGAGCGACCGGAGTTCGTCGTCGAGGAATTGCAACTTGGCGACATGATTCACCAGCACGCGCGGTTCGACCGATTTCGCGGTCAGCTTCAACTCGACCTTCGGCGAATAGAACTTGTAAGCCAGTGAACCGGGCCGGCGAATCGCTTCCGCGACTTCGGCCTCTTCAATGCGGGTCAATCCGGTGAGCTTTTCGATATTCAGCAGCAGGTCGGCTCCCTTCGCGACGACAAGCTGTCCACTTTCGCGGACCACGTCGAGCGCATGAATGCCCGCCGCCGGAGCGTTGTCGTTCAAGCCGACGACATCGAACGCTTCGGCCGGAGCGGCCCGTTCGGTGTGAACTTCGAGCGTCAACGCTTTCTTGGCACCGCTGAGCAACTCAATCGTGACGACCTGCCGATTCGCTTCGTCGGCCGCTTTCCAACCTTTGACATTCGCATCGTTCGACGACACGCCGAGAATCCGATCACCTTTCGGCACGGCGACTCGCAGTTGAGTCAGTTCGCCGCGGAGCACGTCGTACCGCAGGAACGCATCCGTGTGGATCAGGCCGTCGGCTACCGACACCTGCGTGTGATTCGTAACGCTCGCAAGCAAATCCATCTCTGGCTTGATGCTCGCCTTGGGATGCCACAACACACCGATGCGACTCGCCGCGCCGAGGTTGCCGACGATCTTCGTCTCTTTTCCCTTCGCTTCCACCGGCTGTCGCACGAGTAGCGGAGTGACCTCGACCGCTTGATCCGCTTCTGGGATCAGCAATTCAAACTTCGTGACGCCGACGGCCGGGACTTCGAGATCAAAACTCTTCCCATCTGGCGATGACCGCACTCGCGCGGCGAGTTGAATCTTCACCTTGTGCTCGCCCGGTGTCGGAAACAGCAGCGAATAAACTCCGTCTCCGGTCGCCCGCAGCAAGACTTTTTCCTTTGCTTCCGCGCCCCCCTCGCTGGTCACGTCGCCGACTGCCGCGTCGCCGAACTTCAGCGGCAACTCTGACCATGCTTTGCCGAGCACTCGTACTGAGTACTCCGCTTCGATGCGGGCGACATCCTGATCGATCTTCGCGCGATAGCTGGCGGCTGAGATCACGGCTGCCACGGGCGGTTGGCCGGGCCGCTCGCTGGACTTGTCCCAGAGCTTGAGATACTCGGCATACGACATGAACACGGTTGCCTTCTGTTTCTCGAAGACCGTGCTGAGTTGCCTGTACGGCACATAAATGAGCTGCTCCCAAGTGACCTGCTGCGTGTCTTTTGGTTTCGCAGGTTCGGCGGCTTCCTGAGCGAACGCTTGGGAAGCCGGAGGAGTGCTCGGCAGTCCGGGCAGGAACGAGGTAACTGCTGACCAGCCAAGCAGCAGAAACAAAATCGCTCGTGTGGAGGCACCTCGGAGATTGGAAGTCGAGGAAAAACGCGAGTTCCGAACGCTCATGAGCGGAAGTCCTTGAGGCAACAACGAATTCAAAACCAGTCGATTTCGGAGTTTAGGCAACTCGGACAAGCCTTGCCAATTGGCAAGTCCGGGAAGACTGGGGATTCTTGTGGCTGCGGAATCCTTGATGTCAGAAGTCCGTTCGACGCGCGGCGTGACCTTTCGGATTCCGAAAACTTTGCAGATTCTTCTAAAGACGGAGACGCGGCAGACGACTTGGGCCTTAGTCCGTGGTGCCAATTTGCAAACAGTGAACCTCCGAGAGCGATGAGCTCACACCACGGCAAAGGGTGGTCTGGTCCGTCACCGAGACCGCTCCTAGAATCCGCCCCCCTCCGCGACGGCCAAGTTGTCCGATCGCCGAATTTCTTCCCGAACGAACGATCTGACTGGTAGCGATTCGCATGGCTGATCCGCGCATCAACTTGAAAAACCCCAATGTGGCGGCCTTGTTGGCATTTCTGATTCCCGGAGCCGGCCATTGGTATCAAGGGCGTTGCTTCAAGGCGGTGATCTACTCGGTCTGCGTCTTGGGGACGTTTTGCTGGGGGCAGGCGATGGCGGAATGGAAGGGGGTCTACTTCCGCTGGCAGGATCTCGAAGGCCGTGACCGCTTTCGGACGCGCGACCGCACGATTGGTTATCTGTCCCAAGTGCTGGTGGGCTTGCCGTCGTTGCCCGCCGTGGTTCAGTGGCGGAGGTACTCCAGCAACGATGCGGATGGACGCGACTTTTCAAAGTTGGACGCACCCATCGACTCACCGTTTGAGGGCTTCGCCAAGTACGAAGCCACCAACGATTCCTGGGAGGGACGGATTTCCGGACAACTGCAATTGGCGGTGGATGACCCCGGACCGCGCGGTTTTGGACCAGAAGTTCGCGGTCACTTTCGAGGGATCGCCAGAATTGAAACTCCGGGCGCAGCGGCAACCGACGTCGAAAAAGAGTTCGATCTCGCGGGGCCAATCACGATCGCTCCGAAGGTGCTTGGCAATGGCAACGTGACCATCACGCTCGATGGCCAGAGCCGAGCGAAGGACTACTCCAGTTCGCGCCGTTACGTTCGCAGTCGCATCGTCGCCGAGCGAGGCGAGTTCGATGCTCCGATCGGTGAGATCGAAGGGACGATTCCGCGAGCGTTCTTGGATTGGTATCAAGTGCCGCTCGAAGATGACGCCGTTCAGGAAATGAATCGGCGGCTCGGTCGGCGGTACGAGATCGCGTTGTTGTTTACCTGGGTTGCCGGACTGTTGAACTTGCTGGCGATTTGGGATGCCTACGAAGGTCCGGCCTACGGCTACGGTGACGAGGTCGATCAGCCAGAAGGACAGCCCTCAACCGCACCGCCAGCCACGGCGATTCCGACTCCGGTGGCCGCTACGGTTACGGCGACTCCCGCACCAAGTTCGTGATGATCGCGTCTTGGTCATCTGGCAGGCCGTTACTCTCGTTTCTCAACTCAGGACTCTCGACTCACCATGCTGCTTGGCGTTCAAAACGTGTTGTGGTATCTGCTGCCGCTGGCGATCGCGATCAGCTTGGTTTACAGCGCGAGCCGTTTTGAACTGCCGGAGCGGATCATCCACCGAGCCACACGGCTGTTTTTGCAAATCGTGCTGTTCATGGGGACGATCTTCGCGATCCTGTTCGTGCTGTCCGACGGCCTGTGACACGGTGGCAAGGTGAGGGGGTGACACGGTGACGAAGCCACTTCACCTTGTCACCGTGTCACCC
>CAZILR010000430.1:1737-5316 GCA_964539995.1 uncultured Planctomyces sp. | reverse complement strand
ATGCCGATGACGGTCGCGCCTTTTCGTTTCGCGCCGCGTGCTGCCGCGAACGGCAGTCCGGGACAGCCGCCGGTGATCAACACGCAGCCTTGCTCACCGATCGCCTCGCCGAGTTCTTCGGCTTTGGCCAAGTAGTCGTCCGGGATGTCGCGGCCGGCTCCGCCCATGACGCCGACCGTCAGCGCGAGGACTTGTTGCGACGCAGTTGGCGTGTCCGGTGATTGTGACAGCATGATTCAAAGGCCGGGTTGCTGATCGAAATGTGCGACGAGGCGCGTGACTTCCTCAATGTCCTTCGCTCCGATCACCGTGATGTGACGCCGTTGCTGTTGCCACGTCGCTGCCAGGCAGCCGTCCACATGTACGAGGCGCGTTGGCTTTCCCGAACACATTTTCGAGGACGTGGGGCGGTCACCGAACCAGACGGGTTGATCGAGGTCGTGCTCGAAGACGCAGAGCATTCCGCCGTCCTTGCGGTGGTAGCACGCCTCCAGGCAACGGCAGCACGGCATCTTCAAGAGGTAGGCTTGAGCCGGTTCGTAATCAGGTGGAAGCCCATCGGCGACGACGGGGCGATACTTCAGTTCGCGGATCGCTTCCGCGATTTCAACGGGCACGCCGGAGTAGTGCTTGACCAACTCTTGTTGGGCCTCGTCGGGAGCTTGCTCGAATGTGTCGAGAAAGTGGCCGAAGTTCACGGCGAGATGCTGATGTTCGCGAGCGTGCCATTGCGTGTACGCGATCCAAGACAGACCGACCAGCAGCAACGCCGCCACGGCGAGCAAAGTCTTGCGGGACGTTCGTTGAGTTGAAACCGCGGTCGTAGTGACGGGTGACTGGCTCGAATTCAGTTGAGCGGCGATGCGCGGCCACACATGGCGCGGCGGTCGGGGATCATCGAGCCGCTCCGTCATGTCAGACAGTTTGTGAAACGTCTCTAACTCGGCGGCACACTCGGCACAGCCGGCGCAGTGAGCCGACACAGCTTCCGCTTGGTCATGCGGCAGTTCGTCGTCGTAGAAGGCAGAGAGCAATTCGCGGACTTGCTGACACTGCATGGCTACGCCTCCCAGCCCAAGGCCACAAGACGCTCCTTCAACAAACGCCGCGCACGATTCATGCGCGAGGCGACCGTCCCTTCGGGAATTTGAAGTGCCTCGGCGATCTCCGCATAAGACAGCTCTTCGACTTCGCGCAGCAAAAACAGAGACCGCAATTCCGGCTCAAGCTGAGCGAGCGCTTGCTCCATCAGTTCTTTGTGATCCAGTCGGCGTTCGGGGTCCGGCTCCCGATCCATGACGTCACCTGTCAAAGAGGAGCATCGCCAGCGCCGCTGTCGCCGCAAGTGTTGCAGCGACTCGTTGACAGCGATGCGATACACCCACGTTTCAAATGCGGACTGAAAATAGAACTGATCCAACGACCGGAACACGTTCAAAAACACTTGCTGCGCGACATCGTCGGCCTCGTTGCGCCCGACTATCCGCGCCACCAACCGAAAGACCGACTGCTGACTGCGATCATAAAGCTCGCGCTGCGCCTCGCGGTCGCCGAGTCGGCACCGACACAAAATGCCTTCCCACGAAATGCCGGGCGCGGCGATCTCGTGATTCGAGTCGGTTGTCGGTTTAGATGCCGTCAACAACATGTGGCTTCTCTCGATTTCGGAATTCGCCCAAGAAACCTCGATCGCGCTGCGAGCCTGGGTGATGAACCTCAAGGCAAACCGAATGCCGGGCGACATCGACCGACGGATGGAAGAGGAATTCAACGACACATCACGAGGCGATTTGATTTTTCAACTCGGCGGAGTGCTCCGCACAGACTCAGGCCGCACAGCGCAGCGTGCGATGCCGCTCACCGATCATAGGGTCTGCCTGACTTCGCACACACAGCCAGCCCGGTTGCGGCGTCCTGTGTAGCCACGCCTCGCCAGAGCGTGGGCGGAAGGGCGGCAGGTGTCGAAAACCCACGCTCTGGCGAGACGTGGCTACGACTGAAGCGCAAAGATCAATCTGAAACTGTGTCGCTCGGTCGCATCGTCTTGAGCCAATGAAACGAAACCCGAAAGGTTTTTTGAGAATCGGCCCAGCACTCGCGAAGGAAGCGATCTCGGCGAGCATCCAACTCGCGGAAACTAATTCTCGTCAACCTCGCAGGGCAGTGTGCCGGCTGCGAGGCGGATACTCACCTGCTCACAGCAAAGGACCGATCATGCGTCAGCGACTCTCCAACACTTGGATGCTCTCATTGGCTTTGGCCGCTGCGGCGTTGACCGTTGGCATTTCAGACGCCACTGCTCAGCGCGACGCCGGCGCAAAAATGCGCGGCGAGTTTGGAACCGGCCCGTACAGTTCTACCCGCTCTGCCGGTCGTTACCTCCAGTCGGCCAATGACGGTTGCCAAGACCTGTATCAGTACACCTACACGACCCCGGCCGTCGCTCCACCGGTCGCGAAGAAGGCGAGCGAAGACATCAGCAAGAACGTCGATGCCGCTAAGAAGGATCTCGGCACGGTGCGCAAAGAAGCGGCGAAAGACAAAGCCGTGCTCGCCAAGCTGGACGCCATCGAAAAGCACCTCGCGGCGGCGATGGACCACCACAAAATGATGCACGAGGAATGCTGCAAGGATCACGTCGATGGCGAGAAAACCGCCGACTGTTGCAGCGACATGATCACCGAACTCGAAAAAGCTCAGGCGGAACATCGCGCGCTCATGCGATTGCTCAACCCGCCGAAGCCGGTCACCGCCGACAAGGCCAAGAAGTAATCCCACGCAGTCGCTGATGAGACTGGGCAGCCGTGTGTGTGTTTGGCGCGGAATGGTTAGCCCCTCCGTCGCTTGGCTGACGTCATGGTTGTCTGTTGTTCCCCCGATTACCCTCGTTTGAGAAAGACAAAACCATGAGAGCCATCCCCATTCTGTGCGTGTGCCTATTGACGCTGGTTTGTACGTCGGTCAGCGACGCTCAAAACGATGCCGGCGCGAAGATTCGCGGCGATGCCTGGAACGGTGGTCGAGTCCAGACCTATCAGCAGCACGCTCAAGACCGGTCGCAGATGCTCTATCAATACGCGCAGCCGCAATCGCCAGTGACGAAGCAGGAAGCCAAAGAGTTGGTCAGTGGCATCAAGAAGGATCTCACGGAGGCGGACAAGGCGCTGGCGAAGCTCAAGGCCGATCATGCCAAGGAGCCGCAAGTCGTCAAGCAGATCGCGTTGATTGAAAAGCATCACGCCAAAGCTCACGAAATCTGCGGGATGGCGGAGGAACACTGCTTGAAGGAGCACGGCGATCACGTCGCCATTGCGGACTGCTGCACCGACATGTGGAACGAAATTGATGCCGCCCAGGTGGAGACAAAGAAGCTCCTGAAGATGCTCAAGATCGACAAGCTGCCGATTCCCAAGAAGGCCACCGACAAAAAGACGGCTCCCGACAAAAAGGCGGACGCGGAAAAAAAGACCGAGAAGAAGTCGGACAAGTAACTCAATCCGCCGAGCCGGTCATCTCTGACAAGACCAAGAAGTCATTCCACTCAGTCGCTGATGAGTTTGGGCAGCCGTGTGCAGTTGG
>CAZILR010000430.1:0-1637 GCA_964539995.1 uncultured Planctomyces sp. | reverse complement strand
CCAAGAAGTCATTCCACTCAGTCGCTGATGAGTTTGGGCAGCCGTGTGCAGTTGGCGGGATGGTTAGCACCTCCGTCGGCTGGCTGACGTCACGGCTGCCCTCTTACTCGTCAGCCATGCGGCTTCAATCACATGAGGTGCCCTATGAAAAACGAACTCGATCCTGAGTCCCCGACAAGCACACCAAACCAGACGACGTGTTGTGCGAGCAGCGGCTCCATTGCCACCAATCTCTCAGCACAAGACACAGCAGCCGGTGAGTCGCGGTGCGTCGAGTCTGAGGTCAGCCCGGAAGCAATCCGCGAGAACGCCTTCTCCAAGTGGCAAGCCGCCGGATGCCCGACCGGAAACGACATCGGGTTCTGGTTGGAGGCAGAGACGGAACTCCGTAACAAGACGTAACATCATGACGACGGACGAACGGAGCATCGCATATTTCTCGATGGAGGTCGGGCTGGAGTCGGCGATCCCCACCTACAGCGGCGGACTCGGCGTGCTGGCCGGTGACACATTGCGGGCTGCTGCGGATTTGGGATTTCCGCTCGTCGCGGTGACGCTGCTGCACCGACGCGGTTATTTCCATCAACGTCTGGATGAGCACGGCCAGCAAATCGAACAGCCGGTCCAATGGCCGATCGACGACTTTCTGCAAGCGCTGCCGTCGCGCGTATCGGTCCACATTGAAGGCAGGACGGTCGTCATCGCGGCTTGGAAGTACGAGGTCATTGGCTGTTCGGGGCATCGCATCCCGGTTTACCTGCTCGACACCGACCTGCCGGAAAACGCGCCGTGGGATCGGGAACTCACGCACTATCTTTACGGAGGCGACGCTCATTACCGACTCTGCCAAGAGGTCGTGCTGGGGATCGGTGGCCTGCGAATGCTGCGCGAGTTGGGCCATGCCAGCTTGAACCGCTTCCACATGAACGAAGGCCACGCGAGCTTCCTGTCGTTTGAACTGCTCCGCGAACGTGCTCGCGCCGCGGGACGCGATGTCGCCGACGCGAGTGATGTCGAGGCTGTTCGCCAATTGTGCGTCTTCACCACGCACACGCCGGTGGCCGCCGGTCATGACCGGTTCCCGTGGGACATGATCGAATCGGTGCTCGGTCATTCGCCGGAATTCGCGCTCAAGAACGTCTTCTGCTGCGACGGCGTGGTCAACATGACGTACTTGGCGTTGAACCTGAGCCATTACGTCAACGGCGTCGCCAAACGCCACGGAGAAACCACGCAACGGCTGTTCGCGAAGTACCAGATCGACTCGATCACGAACGGCGTCCATGCGGCAACCTGGACCGGTCCCGCGTTTCAGCGGCTCTTCGACCGATACATCCCCGGTTGGCGAGCAGACAACCTCAGCCTGCGGTACGCCATCTCAATCCCGACGAACGAAATCTGGGCAGCTCACGAGGAACAGAAGGACGAACTACTGCGTCTCGTGAATCACACGACGAACGCGGGATTCGACCGCAACGTCCTCACGCTCGGCTTCGCCCGCCGCTTCACCGCCTACAAACGTCCCGACCTGCTGCTCCGAGACCTGGATCGCCTCAATCGGATTGCCGCCGAGATCGGTCCGCTGCAAATCCTCTTCGCGGGCAAGGCACATCCTCACGACCAGCCCGGAAAGGATT
>CAZILR010000429.1:3317-5317 GCA_964539995.1 uncultured Planctomyces sp. | reverse complement strand
ATCCGGCCTTCGGCCACCTTCTCCCAAAGGGAGAAGGACTGGAATGAGACTCGATCGACACGCCGCACTGACGAATCAAGGACGTCGGTGTGAGCGTTGTGGGACGACATCCCAATTGCCCGTTGATTCGCCTGCCCCGGCGAGTCTCCTCAAGCCCAACGGAAGCCCAGCCCCATGTCGCTTCACTCGTGGTTACGCTCACTTCGTGCGCGCCTCGCGCTCTCCAAGACCGGCCGTCGTGTCAGTGCGGATGCTCCGCGAGCCATGCAACTGGCCGAGTCTCTTGAGCCTCGTTGCTTGCTGACCGTCACGCCGCTTCTGATCGACGACACCAATTTGATCGTCCAGCTTGAAACGGGTGACAACGTCACGATTCAAGCCGGGCCGTCGGGACTGCTGGAAGTTCTGTCGAACGGGGTCACGGTGTTCGGCAACCCAGACAACTTCTTGGCCGCAGACGTCACGTCGATCATGGTGACGGGAGGCGACGGTTCCAACCTGATCGACTTGACGGGCGTGACGGCCGCCGACTTCGCGGCCGACTTGCCGATCACCGTCAACGGTGGCGATGGCAACGACACGATCCTCGGCAGCGAATTCAACGATAGCCTGGTTGGCGGCAACGGAGCCGATTCGATCACCGGCGGCCTTGGTGATGACTCGCTCGAAGGGAGCAACGGCAACGACACGCTCAGCGGCGGAACCGGAAACGATTCGATCTTCGGCCACGACGGAGCGGACTCCATTCACGGTGATGCCGGCGATGACACGGTCGTCGCGGGGAACGGCGCTGACCGAGTCTTCGGAGATGCCGGCTTCGATTCACTCAACGGCGGCGACGGCACCGACACGCTCAGCGGAGACGCCGACGACGACACGCTCAGCGGTGACAACGGCAATGACTCCCTACTGGGAGGCGACGGTGACGACTCAATCCTGGGTGGAGCCGGTAACGACACAGGTTCCGGCGGCGATGGCCTCGACACGCTCAACGGCGGCGCGGACAACGATTCGCTCAACGGCGACGCGGGGACCGACAACATTGACGGCGGCGACGGCAACGACACGCTGCTGGGCGGCACGGAAAACGACACAATCAATGGTGGAACCGGTAACGACAGCATCCGCGGCCTCGACGGCGACGATTCGATTCTCGGTGGAGCCGGAAACGACAGCCTGTTTGGCGACGATAACAGCCCGACGGTGATCGGCACGGGCAACGACACCGTCCTGGGCAACGCAGGGAACGATTCGATCAGCGGCGGCGGCGGAGCGGACTCGCTCGATGGCGGTGCCGGCAACGATCTTGTTCAAAGTGGTGACTTCGACAGCGCGACCATCATTCTGATCACGATTTCCAACGCGACCAATGTGCTGGAGGGAAGCACCGGCCAGACGACGAATGCCGTCTTCACCGTGACGCTCAACCGTGCCAGCACTCAAATCGTCACCGTGCAATTTACGACTGCGGACGGATCAGCGACCGGAACGGGAACTGCGGCCGACTACACGCCGACGAGCGGCACGTTGCAGTTTGCCCCCGGAACCACGACCGCCACGATCAGTGTTCCCGTTTTGGGCGACGGCATTGACGAGCCTGATCAGAATTTCTTTGTGCGCTTGTCGAACGCGACCGTCGGTTTCATCGGCGACACGGAAGGCGAAGCGTTTATTGTCGATGACGATGGATGGGTTCCGCTGGGACCAAGTTCCTCGTCCGGTGGACAGAGCGAAAATGTGTCCCCGAACGATGAAGTGAACGGCGCGATTCACGCCGTGCTGCCACATCCGACCGATCCGAATATCCTGTTCGTGGGAGGAGTGAATGGCGGCGTCTGGCGCACGAACAACGCTCAAGATGTGAGGCCGAACTGGACTCCGCTGACCGATTTCCAGGCGGCGCTGTCGATCGGATCGTTGCAATTCGATGCCACCAATGTGAACACCCTTGTCGCGGGCATCGGCCGGCATAGCAGTTTTGGATTCGACGGCGGCGATCT
>CAZILR010000429.1:0-3217 GCA_964539995.1 uncultured Planctomyces sp. | reverse complement strand
CCCAATCGCTTCTATGCGTCCATCCTTGGGCAGGGCGTGTATCGCAGCGACGATCTCGGCGCGACATGGGTGAATGTCAGCGTCAACGACGCGAGCGCCAACGGTCTCAACGCACGCATGACCAATCCCGGCAACAACAACGCCGAGATGGCCGTGGCGACCAATGGCCGGATTTATGTGGCCGCGATGGTGAATGGGCAGATGCAATACATCGGCTTCAGCGACAATCAAGGAGCCACTTGGACGTCGATGGACTTGCCAAGGACTCAAGAGTCCAACGGCGACATCGAAGGCTTACAGCCACGAGTCCAGCCAGGTGGGCAAGGGATCATTCACTTTTCGATCACGACCGATCCGACGAACCCCAATTTGGTTTATGTGGGCGGCGATCGACAGGACACCCCCTTCCCCAATTTCTTGGGCGCGAACAATTTCTCTGGCCGACTGTTCCGCGGTAATACGGCGGTGGCACCGACGGGTGCTGTCCCGTCGCCGCAATGGGATCACCTCACCCACCGCAACAACATCGCGACGATTCCGAACGGCGGTACGGCCAGCAACAGCTCGCCCCACGCCGACTCGCGGGACATGGCCTTTGATGCGGCAGGCAATCTCATCGAAGGGGATGACGGCGGTGTTTATCGACGCACCAATCCTCGATCCAATACCGGCGATTGGTTTTCCATCAGCGGAGACATCCAAGTCACCGAGCAGCACGACTTCGCCTACGACCCGATCAGCGAT
The DNA here is from genome assembly GCA_964539995.1 of uncultured Planctomyces sp. Taxonomy (GTDB): domain Bacteria; phylum Planctomycetota; class Planctomycetia; order Planctomycetales; family Planctomycetaceae; genus SXKJ01. The sequence continues at coordinate 2,473 of CAZILR010000429.1, read as the reverse complement.
ATTGCCATCAGCGGAAACCAAGATACCGGCACGACCGAGCAAATCAGTTCCGGTTCGCGGCAATGGCGATCGGTCTCGACGGCGGATGGCGGCGACGTCGCCGTCGATGCGCTCGCTCTGCCAGGACAGTCGATTCGCTATTCGAGCTTCCAAAATCTCGGAGCGTTCCGAGGACGAATCGTGGACGCCAACAATGTCGTGCAATCGACGTTCTTTCCAACATTGACTCTGACTGGTGGCGGAGCCGCGTTGGCCGTGCAGTTCGTCACACCTACGGTGACCAACCTCGTGGTCGGAAACCGACTGCTGATCGGCGGCGGAAACTCGCTGTACGAATCGACGAATCGCGGCACGACCATCACGGAAGTCGGCGCGGGGATCGTCTCAAACAGTGGCAACACGATCATCTATGGCGGCCGACAGGGAGCTGTGGTCAATCCAGAGTTGATCATCACCGCCGAGGGCAACCAAATCTTCCGGCGCACGGCGGCCGGCAACACGTTCACGACGCTGGCGTTTCCGGGCACCTTTATCGTGGGACTGGTCGCGGACCCGAACAACTCCAACAACGTCTTCGCGGCGGATTCATCCAATCGCGTGTGGCGTTCCACGGATCAAGGAACGACTTGGGCGGACATCTCCGGAAATCTGACGGACCCTGACTTGCGCACAATCGAGTTCATCGTCGGCCAGTCGGGACAGCCCAACGCATTGGCGGCAGGCGGTCGTTTGGGCGTGTACCTCATGCCGCTGCCAACCCTCGGAGTATGGAGTGAATTGGGCGCTAGCTCCTTGCCCAACACACCGGTGTCTGAGATCGACTACTCGGCAACGACGGACACGCTGTACCTCGGCACGATGGGCCGCGGCGCGTGGGCGTTCTCCAGTGTCAGCTTTGGCGAGCAAACGGGAAGCCCCGTCCCCGGATCGGGAGGCGGCATCTCGCTCGTTGCTCTGGGAGACACACTCATCGGCGGCGATGGCAACGACACCATCATCGGAGCCGACGGAAACGACTTCATCAATGGCATGGCCGGAAATGACTTGATGACCGGCGGTTTGGGTACCGACACTCTCTTCGGTGGAGCAGGCGCGGACACCCTCGACGGTCAAGCTGGAGACGACGTACTGAATGGCCAGGGAGGCAATGACCTCGTAAGCGGCGGCGACGGCTCGGACACCTACGTTTGGAACGGAAACGGCGACGGTGTTGATACGTTGTCGAGCTTGTCCGGTTACGACCGTGTTCGCGTACAAGGATCGGCGGTGGCGAACAATTTCGTCGTGTCGCAAAACAATGGTCAATTGCGGATCACGGACGGGACGGCGGTGCTCAATGTTTCGCCGATCATTCAGGTCGTCGATATTCTTGGTGGCGAGGGAGATGACACGATCACGATCAACGCTCTGGACCGAGTTCGCACGGCCACATTGTTGACCGTCAACGGCGGTGACGGCAACGACGTCATCAACTCCAACGGAGCGAACCTCGGCTTCATCCGTGTGTCGCTGATCGGTGGCTTGGGAGATGACACGCTTGTCGGCGGCAGCGGGATCGATTCGCTGGATGGCGGCGATGGCGACGACAGCTTGAATGCTCAGGGAGGCAATGACCTCATCTTCGGCGGCAACGGCGATGACACGATCCTGGGTGGAACCGGCAACGATCGTGTGATTGCGGGAGACGGCACCGACAACGTGGATGCCGGAGCCGGCGATGACTCGGTGTCGGGGGGCGTCGGAGCCGACACGATCGCAGGCGGCGACGGCAACGATACGCTCGATGGCGGCGACGGGATGGATAGCATCAACGGGGGATCGGGCAACGATTCCATCCTCGGCGGCAACGAGGCGGACGACCTCAACGGCAGCACTGGCAACGACACGGTTCGCGGCGGTGCGAGCGACGACACCATCAGCGGCGAGAACGGCAACGACACGCTCTACGGCGAAGACGGCAACGATTCGATCCTGGGCTTCGACGGCGACGACACCATCAGCGGCGGTGACGGCGATGACACGCTCGACGCCGGTGTCGGCAACGACTTGATCGGCGGCGGCGACGGCGACGACCTGATGAACGGAGCCGCTGGCAACGACACGCTCACCGGCGGCGACGGCAACGACACGATGGCGGGCGGAGCAGGCAACGACGTGCTGCTCGGCGATGAAGGAGACGACTCGCTCAACGGCCAAGGGAGCTTCGACACCATCAACCCCGGCGAAGGAAGCGATACCGTCTTCGACCCGATCAACGAGATCAACGCCAACTTCACGCTGTCAGCCGCGCTGCTGGCCGCTCTGGCGTAGCGGAGTGCGAGAAGACAGAAGGCAGTCGGCAGAAAGCAGAAGGCTGAGATCGTTTTCTCCATTCTGCCGACTGCCTTGTGCTTTCTGCCTTCTGCCTTTCCCCCTCGCACCGACCCGATAAGCTGTCGCCTCTTCGTCACGCTTCTGAAAGCACGAAAGGCGA
>CAZILR010000428.1:0-5335 GCA_964539995.1 uncultured Planctomyces sp. | reverse complement strand
TAGCGACGCAGTGACGACCCGCGGTCGGCAATCGGTTTGCGCGAGATGTCGGTCCAGCGCGTGATGTCGTACTCAAACGGACCATGTGTCGCCGAGTCGAACGGACCGTGGTGTCGCAGGTAAAACTTGATCCGCTCGATCTTTTTGTCGGACGGTAATTCTCCGGGATGCTTGGCTCCGGGTGGACGGCCCCAAATCACGCGTGACCCGCCGCGCGTGCCGAGTTGCAAGTGGAGGTCGTCCCACGCCAATTTCCGATCTGCATTGCTCGGCACGAGAATCGATTGAAATCCGAATTGCTCCCAATGCGGCTTGAGTTCCAACGCCAGCCGAGCCGCGCCGAAGACGCCGACGTCCTTCCAAACGCTTCCTGCGGGACTTGACGGTGGAGCCGAAACATTTTCGATCACGGGGTACTTCGCAATTTCGGCCGGAGCGAAATCCGCCGACGGCAACAGTGTTCCGTCCGCATCAATGGGAAACAGTCCACCCTTACCAGCTTGGGCGACTCGGACCATCGCGACCGGCTCGCGGTATTCGAGACTCACGCGCATTCGCGCGGGGACCGAGGTGCTGACTCGCACTTCGCCCTTCACCCACGGATGCTGCTCGAACGCCGCCGCGACCCGCCGCGTGACATCTGGATCGAGCAACGACAGTTCCTCCGGCAAGCCAGCCCGTCGAGTCACTTGCTCGGCCAGGTCATGCGGCACCCAATGTGGCGGAGGTGTGATCTCGATTTGCGAGGTCGCCAAGCGGTACTGGCGATCGTTCTTCAAATCTGGCAACCGCACATTCAGCTTCGGCACGAACACCCAGGCCGCGACCGAACAGGACAGCAGCAGCAACACCGTCGGCTGCATCAGCCAATCCAGCAGTTGCTCCATCGCAGTCGTTGGACGCTGCGGCAACGGATCGAAGTTGTCGGGAGTGTTCGCGGACATGGTTCGGCTACGTCGCCGGTTGCAAACGGCGCTGAGAGGACGAGACCGATTCGCGATTCAAGCAGTTGTGAATCGACCGCTCGCAGATGGCTCCCAGGCTCAGTCCAATCCGAGCAGCGGCTTTCGGGACTAGGCTGTGACTCGTCATGCCGGGGATCGTGTTGACCTCCAGAACCCACGGCTCGCCAAACTGATCGACTCGCAAATCCACGCGAGCCAGACCACGACAGCCGAGCGATTCATACGCGCGGCGGCCGGCGTTCTCGATGGCCTTGACGACGCTCGTCTGGAACGCGAAGTCGAACAGGTACTGCGTGTCGTCGTCTTCGTACTTGGCGGTGTAGTCGAAGAAGCCTCGGCCCGTTTCGATCTGGATCAGCGGCAACGGCTCGCCATCGAGGATGCCGAGCGTCCACTCGGTTCCGTCGATCGCGACTTCCAACAGTCCGAACGGATCGAAGTGGAAACAACGGGACAACGCCTGCGGCAATTCTTCGGGAGTGCGGACGATCGTCACACCGAGGCTCGATCCTTGTCCGTCCGGTTTCACCGCCAGCGGAAAACCCAGGGCTTGCGCTTGCTGTTGAATGCGAGCCGCGCTGTCGGACTCATGAATCAGGACGTAGGCCGGAGTCGGGACTCCGTTCTGCACGAATCGCTCTTTCGCCGCCGACTTGCTGAACGCCAATCGCGACGAGACCGAATCGCTGCCGGTGAACGGGATGCCGGCCTCCTCGAGAATCTGCTGAACGTGCCCGTCTTCACCGAACGTGCCGTGCAACGCGAGGAACGCGACGTCGAAGCTCGACCAGTCCAACTCGGTCAATTCGATGTGAGCCGGGTCGATCCGCGAGACGATGTGCCCCCGTTCGGACAGACTCTTCGCGACCGAGTCGCCGCTTTCGAGGCTGATATTCCGCTCGCGGGACGTTCCGCCCGCCAAAACCGCAATCCGCAACGGTGTTTTCAACGACAGTGCTTTGTTCGCCATGAAGTCGCCTCCTTGCTGAGTCTTTCACGCTCTGCGTGAAGAATGGGGCGGGCTTCTAGCAAAACCGAAAAATTGGCTCCAGAGCGCGTTAAACCTTGCCGTTCGTCCGGGTCACTTCGCTTGCAGGGCGAGCGACTGTGCCTGTGCCGAACCGCTCCGGTCGATCAGCCAGATGTTGCGGAACCGAACCGGATTGCCGTGATCTTGCAGCTTGGTCGGCAGCGAGATCGGGCTTTCCGCCGCTCCGCCGCCGGTCTTGTTGGCCAACTCGACGCGGTTCTGCACGACGACTCCGTTGTGCCAGACGGTGATGGTCGCGGGACAAGTCTTCTTTTTCTCGCTGTCAAAGCGAGCCGCCTGAAATTCGATGTCGTATGTCTGCCAGACGAGCGGCGGAAAACAGAGATTCGCGTCGGGAGTCTTGAAACGGTAAAGGCTGCCCGCTTCGTTGAACTCACCTTTCAAGCCAAATGAGTCGAGCACCTGCACTTCGTAACGGCTCTGAATGTACACGCCGCTGTTGGCTCGCCCCTGGCCGCGAGCGTTCGGCATGTACGGCAGTTGAAACTCGACGTGCATGTGGAAGTCTTGGAACGGCACCTTCGTCTCGGTCCCGATCATCAGCAGGCCGTCGTCGGTCTTCTTGCCGTTCTTCCAGTGATCCGTGTTGCTGCCGTCGAACAGCACGATCGCTCCACACGGCGGAGTGGCTCCGAGTGTCTGGCTGCGACGCTCAATGCGCATCAACTCGCCAACAGGAACAACTTGCTCGCTGGCCGGACTCGGCGGCTGATGCACCGCCTGCACGGTCGCCGTGCTCTTTGAAATCTCGATCCGCTGCGTCGCGTCATCGCCGATCAGTCGCAACGTCTCGCCGTCGCGCGTCCCTTTGAAATCGTGCTTCGTCATCCCGGTCCACCAACCGCTGCCGGGCAACCCACCGCGATACAGCACGGCCTGGAATTCATTCTTGCCGAGCGCCACGACTTGCAGGCCGCACGACTCACAGCGCCCGCATGTTGACCGCGCTGAGCCGAGGTACTCCCCTTGGAACCAGTAATCCCGATCGACTTGCTTCACGTCGGTCGCGACGAGCGGCGGATCGGCGGCGAACGCCGAGTTCATCCATCCAAGAATCAAAGCCGAAGCGACGAACGGGCGAGTCCACAGCGAGGCCATGCAAGGGTCCTTTGCTCTCAGGGTGCGATTCCAAACGGTCCGCCAGTTTGCCGACGACGATTCAGCCCCGCAAGCGCAGACTGTGGGATGGCTGCCCTCGGCCGTCCGTGTTTGACGACGATGCCGTGTGAGACGGGCGGGGGCGGCCATCACGACTCAGCCATGTCCGCTCACTGGAGAACTCGTTCGCGAATCGGCATCATGTTCACTCGTTTTGACCATACCCGCAGGAGCCGCTCATGTCTGAAGCGATCGAAAGTGTTCTTCACGAGACCCGCAAGTTCCCGCCGCCCAGCGATTTCGCCGCGCAGGCGAATATCAGCAGCGAAGAGCAGTACCAGCAGATGTGGACGCGAGCCAAGGAAGATCCCGCCGGCTTTTGGGGGGACATGGCCGCGAACCTCGACTGGTTCAAGAAGTGGGACAAGGTGCTCGATGGAGCGATGCCGAACACGAAGTGGTTTGTCGGCGGCAAGATCAACCTGTCGTACAACTGCCTCGACCGGCATCTGCTCGGCCCGAACAAGAACAAGGCCGCAATCATCTGGGAAGGAGAGCCCGGCGACACGCGCGTCTTGCGGTATCAAGACCTGCACCGCGAGGTCTGCAAGTTCGCCAACGTGCTCAAGAAGCTCGGCGTGCAGACTGGCGATCGAGTGACGCTGTACATGCCGATGATCCCAGAACTGGCGATCGCAATGCTGGCGTGTACTCGGATCGGGGCGATCCACTCGATCATCTTCGGCGGCTTCAGCGCGGACGCCGTCGCCGATCGAAACAACGATGCTCAGGCGAAGGTTGTTGTCACCGCAGATGCCGGCTGGCGACGCGGCAAGGAAGTGCTTTTGAAAGCAGCGGTCGATACGTCGCTGGAGAAGTCGCCGTCAGTGCAAAAGGTCGTCGTTGTGCGCCGCACCGGCTCGCCCGTCGAGATGGTGCCGGATCGGGACTACTGGTGGCATGACTTGATGAAAGACGCCTCAGCCGAGTGCGACGCTGTGCAACTCGATGCCGAGCACCCGCTGTTCATCCTCTACACGTCGGGCAGCACCGGCAAACCGAAGGGGGTGTTGCACACGACCGGCGGATATTTGCTCGGTGCGACGATGACCTCGAAGTGGGTCTTCGATTTGAAAGAGGACGACACCTACTGGTGTACCGCTGACATCGGTTGGGTCACGGGGCACAGCTACGTCGTGTACGGCCCGCTTGCAAACGGCGCGACGACCGTCATGTACGAAGGTGCTCCGAACTGGCCGGATGAAGGCCGCTTCTGGGAACTGATCGAGAAGTATCGCGTGTCGATTTTCTACACCGCTCCGACCGCGATCCGTGCGTTCGTGAAGTGGGGCGACGATTGGCCGAACCGCCATGATCTGTCGAGCCTCCGCTTGCTCGGCACCGTGGGTGAGCCGATCAATCCCGAAGCTTGGATGTGGTATCACAAGGTCATCGGCCAGGAGCGTTGCCCGATCGTCGATACTTGGTGGCAGACGGAAACTGGCGGGATCATGATCAGCCCGCTGCCGGGCATCACTCCGACGAAGCCTGGAAGTTGCACTCGGCCGCTGCCCGGCGTCGTGCCGGACATCGTTTTCAAAGACGGCCAATCGGTTCCCGGCACCAGCGGCGGATTGCTCGTGATGAAGCAGCCGTGGCCGAGCATGTTGAGAACTCTGTACGGCGATCATGATCGTTTCGTGAAGACCTATTTCAGCGAGATCGCCGGCTGCTACTTCGCAGGCGACGGAGCTCGCCGTGACGAAGACGGCTACTACTGGGTCATGGGCCGCGTTGATGACGTGCTCAACGTCGCCGGCCATCGTCTCAGCACGATGGAAGTGGAAAGCGCACTTGTCTCGCATCCGAGAGTCGCCGAAGCCGCCGTCGTGGGCTTCCCGCATGACCTCAAAGGAGAGGGCATCTGCTGTTTTGTCTCGCTCAAAGGTTTGGACGGCGACGATGCCTTGAAGAAGGAACTGATCGCTCACGTCCGCAAACAAATCGGAGCGTTGGCGACGCCGGATCAAATCCGCTTCGCCGCTGCTCTGCCGAAGACGCGATCAGGAAAAATCATGCGCCGCCTGCTGCGTGACATCGCTGCCGGGCGTGAGAAAACTCAGGACACGACCACGCTCGAAGACTACAACGTGCTGGCCAAGCTGCGCGAATCGGATGAATGATCGTGGGGCAGGTTTTCAACCTGCCCGTCCATCATGGG
>CAZILR010000427.1:0-5342 GCA_964539995.1 uncultured Planctomyces sp. | reverse complement strand
ACTCCGTCGCGCGGTCTTGGATCGCCTCCCAAGAAATCAGCACTGCCGAGATCGTCAGCAATGCGGTCAGCGCCAGCATGAGCACGCTGATGCCGTCAGCTCCGAGATAAAACTCCAGGCGAATCGGCGTCGTCACCGTTCGCCACTCCACAGGTGGCGGTTCGTTGGCTGGAGGAGTCGATGCGTCGGTGGTCTCGACCGCAGCGGCGGCAGGGTCCATCTGGACTTGCTCTTGGCGTGTCAAACTTCCCAGCGTCATCCAAGTCCGCCGCCATTCGAGCTTGGGCTGAATGGGGCCGTTGGCAACAGGTTCGTTTCCGGAGACCGTTTTGTGCTCACGAATGGAGCTCAATTTCGCGGCGATGCTCAGCGAGAGCAGCAGTGTCCCCACGGCCGTCAGCAGCGCGACCCAGCGAGCGAGAGACCGGCCGCCACCCAACAACGCCATCAACACGGCGGCAAGCAACGGCAGGAGGATGATCGACAGGAGCAGCATGTTGGAAATCTGAAATTTGAGATTGGAAATCTGAGATCGCCGGTCAGCCGGCGAAAGCCCGCAACATCTGAATCAGAAACAACACCAAGCCCAGCAGCATCACCCAGGCATAATTCGACACGAGTCCGTTTTGCATCGGACGCACGATGCGGCCAATCAATTGGGGGATCGAACCCACGAAGTCCAGCAGGCCATCGATCAGGTATTTGTCGAGCAGCGTGCAAAGCAGCGCGAGAACTTTCACCGGGATGACCAGCAAGTAGGTGAAAAGCTCATCCAGGAAAAACTTGTTGAGCGACAAACGATGCAGCGGCTTGAGACCCGATTCCAACTTGGCCGGCACGCCAGGAGCTTTCACATACATCCACCGCGCGAGTCCATAGCCAGCCGCGAAGATGACGGCACTCAGCGCCATCAACGGAACGCTGTGGGGATGATCGCCGTGTCCTTCGAGCGACGTCGATTGCGCCAACTGCCGGGCGTAGACACCGGTCGGGCCGAGAAACAAACCGATCACCAGCGAGAATCCGGCGAGCACAAACAGCGGCAGCGTCATCGTCGGCGGAGACTCGTGCGGGTGATGAGCTTCCTCCGGAAAGCGTTCTTCGCCGAGGAACGTCATGTTGTAGGCTCGGAAGGAATAAAACGCCGTCAGGAACGCCGTCACGACGGCAACGCCAAGGATCACCGTGAAGAACGTCTCGTGACCTCCCGCCTTCGTTCCCTCGAACAGGGCGACGAGGATTTCGTCTTTGCTCCAGAAACCGGCCAGCAGCGGACAGCCAGCCAGCGCGAGTGAGCCGATCAAAAACGTCAGTCGCGTGTGCGGCATCACATGCCGCAGGCCGCTGAAGCGGCGCATGTCGATGACGTCTCCCATCGAGTGCATCACGCTGCCGGCTCCGAGGAACAGCAGCGCCTTGAAGAACGCATGCGTGAAGAGATGAAACATCGCGGCGGTGACGGCGAAGGTCGCCAGCTTCGGGCTGACGCTGGCGGCTCCCAGAGCCATGAACATGTAGCCGAGCTGGCTGACCGTCGAATACGCGAGCACTCGTTTGAGGTCGTACTGCGTGAGTGCCGTGAGCGCGGCGAGCAATGCGGTGATGGCTCCGACTCCGCTGACGATCACTTGAGCGGTCGGTGACATCACGAACAACGGTGTGCTGCGAGCGACCATGTAAACGCCGGCCGTGACCATCGTCGCCGCATGGATCAGAGCCGAGACGGGCGTCGGACCTTCCATCGCGTCGGGCAGCCAGACGTGCAACGGAAACTGAGCGGACTTGCCCATCGCTCCGAGGAACAACAACAGGCAGATCGTCGTGAAGACTTCGGGATTCGTCGCGGCGATGTGCGGGACGAGTTCAAAGACTTCGGAGAACTTGACCGTGCCGAAGGTCTTCCAAATCAGGAACACGCCGAGGATGAAACCGAAGTCGCCGATGCGGTTCACGACAAACGCTTTTCGAGCGGCGGCGGCGGCGCTCGGTTTTTGGAACCAGAAGCCGATCAGCAGATAGCTGCATAATCCGACCCCTTCCCAAAAAACGAACATCGTCAAGTAGTTGTCGGCCAGCACCAACATGCACATCGAAAACACGAACAACGCGAAGGCCGCGAAAAATCTCGGATACCCCGGATCGCCGTGCATGTAACCGCTGGCGTAAATTGACACCAGCAGCGAGACGAACGTGACGGTACAGAGCATCAAGGCCGTCATCGAATCGACTTGCAGATCGAGGCGAACACGCAGGTTGTCCGTAATCGACCAGTCATAGCCTGGAGTGGTTGCGGCCGGTTTGGTCTCATGCTTCTCGGTGGTCTTCAGCAGACTCTCGATTTGCTGGCTGCTCAACAGGCTCGAATCCTGTTTGAGGCTCGATGGCATGGCGAGGAACGCCAACATCAGGAAGCCAGCGCAGGCCGTCGAGACCGCCAAGGCGGCCACGCACGGGACATGGCTCCGTCCGCGCAGCAGCGCCTTGCCGAAGAAGGCGATGAATACGCTCGCGATCAGCGGTGCTCCGGGGATGAGCCAGAGCAATGCCGGCGTGAGTTCAGACACGATGGGCAGTCTCCTTCTGGAACTGCGGGGATCGTCCCGCCGGAGTGAGATGCGGGAATTCTTGAGCCGGCTGAGCCGTTGGCATGGCGGGTTCTTCCTCGTGCGGCGATTCGATGTCGGCTTCGCCCAGTTGGCTCCAGAGATTCACGTCGAGCGACTTCGACCGCTTGTAAAGCGTGAGGATCAAGGCCAACGCAATGCCCGCTTCGCAAGCGGCGACGGTCAGGATAAAGGCGGTGAAGGCTTGCCCCTGCATGTTCTGGTGATAATTCGAGAACGCAACGAGGTTCAGCGACACGCCATGCAGCATCAGCTCGGCCGACAGCATCAACGTGATCAGGTTGCGTCGAGTCAGAAACCCGATGGCTCCCAGCACGAACAGGATGCTGCCGACGATCAGATAATTCGTCAGGACGATCATGAACCGCTTCCTACAACTTTCCGCTGGACCGCTTGGGGGCGATCACGATGGCTCCGATGGACGCGACCAGCAGCAGCGTGCCGGCCAGTTCGACCGCAAACAGGTAATCGCCGAACAACGATCGACCGAGACCACGCATCGTGCCGAAATTCTCGGCCGTCGTCGCACTGGTGGACTGCGGCGCGGTGCTGGGCTGATCGGGGGTTTGAACCACCGGGGCGACTTCCGGGGCGAGCGAGACGAATCCGGTCACGGGGCGATCTGCAGCTTGCTCTTTCGACGGCAGCAGGACGAACAGCAACGCCCCCAGCAGAACGAATCCGGTGAAGGCCGCAACGACTGGCTGGCGTGAGTTCTGGTCGTAGTTCGTGGCTCCCGCTTGTTGGGCCAGCATCAGCACGAACAAGAAGGTGACGATGATGGCTCCGGCGTAGACGATCACTGTCGCCGACGCCAAAAATGGAGCCGATTGCAGCAGGAACAGCCCGCAAACCGCGAGCGTCACGATCGCGAACCATAGGGCCGAATACGCGGGGTTTCGGTGGGTAATCATCAACACCGCGGCGAGCACCGTGACGCCGGCGAAGAGAAAAAAGAGGGCATCATTCAGCACGGCTCCCGTCGGCTTCAGCAGAGCTCCGCCGACGATTCCGACCGCCGCCAACCCCACAAGCCGAGCGACCAGCGACGAGCGTGGCTCACCTTTCGGCATCAGCCGGGCCACCGCGAAAGCTCCCAAGACCATCGGCAGCACGAGCAGCCAATGCTCCTTCAGCCACTGCATTCCCTTGTCCTTCATCGTCAAACGTCAAACGAGCGGTCTCGAACGCGGGGCGTACTGTAGTTGGCTCACTTCGCGATGGGAATGCACCCGGAAGAGGGTTGTGAGCCGGTCTCGATCGGACCGTTTGCCGAAAAGTTCGCTCGTCGCAACGGCATGAAGACGTTGCCGAAAAAGGACAACCCATGTCGCACAAACGCCACTTTGCCGAATGCGCATTCGCCACTGTTTCCGGTGAGTGCTGCGGAAAACACGAACGCTGTGGTTTGGCACTGTCGCTGCTCTACCGAGTCATCGACCGGGGAGTTCACACACGGCCCCGTCGTCTTGCCTTCAGATCTGTCGGGGCCACGATGCGAGTTCACACCGTTCCGGAATTTCTGAACGCCTTGAGACGCAGCCAACTCTTACCTCCAAAGAGTCTGAGGGAAATCGGCGATCAAGTGGATCGCGGCCCTAAGAATCTGACGGTCGAGTGTCTGGGCTACTCGCTGCTGAAGGCTCGACTACTGACCCGTTTCCAAGTGCAGCATGTGTTAAACGGACGCACGGAGGGCTTCTTTCTGGGGCCGTACAAACTGTTCGACGTGCTTGGCCGCGGCGGCATGGGAACGGTCTACCTGGCCGAGCAGACCAAGCAACGGCGACTGGTCGCGTTGAAGGTCATCAAGAATTTCGCGAATTGTCTGCCAGAAACGCTGGTCCGATTCCAACGCGAGGCCCGCGCGTCGGCGTCGCTGTCGCACCCCAATATCGTTCAGGCGTTTGGGTACGAAGAGTCAAACGGCATGCCGTTCATGACGATGGAATACGTCGAGGGACTCGACACGGCCGAGCAAGTCGAGCGTTTCGGCAAGCTCTCGTGGCCTCAAGCTGCTGACTACATGATGCAGGCGGCGCTGGGACTGGAGCACGCTCGACTGCACAGTCTTGTCCATCGTGACATCAAGCCTCGAAATCTCCTGGTGGCTGCCGACGGCACATTAAAAATCATGGACTTGGGCCTGTGCCTGTGGGACGGCGACAAGGACGACGCGCGAAAGTCTCGCGACATCCAAGTCGGCACGCTGGATTACATGGCTCCGGAGCAAGCGATCGACTGCCGCATGGTCGATACGCGAGCCGACATCTACAGTCTGGGCTGCGTGTTCTACGCCCTGCTCGCCGGACGATTGCCGTTTGTGGCCCGGACCACCGTTCAAAAGCTGCTCATGCACCAAACGGCGGAGCCGCGACCGATTCACCAGCACCGTCACGATCTGCCAACTCCGCTGGCCGACATCATTCATACGATGCTCGAAAAAAGACCCGAAGACCGCTTCCAGACCCCCGGAGTTGTCGCCGAAGCCTTGAAGCCGTGGGCCGAGCGCACTCTGCCACCGTACCCGCTGGACGTGATCGAACGCCGCCGCGAACGACGGAACTCGGTCCTGAGCCGTGCTCACAGGACGCCCGATCGAGGCGCAGTGATCCCCGGCGATCCCCTCACGGCGGGCGAATTTGTGAAGGCAGGTGAATCGTAGGGTGGGACCAGCGCAGCGCCGGCCCACCATTTCTTGGTGATTGTGGTGGGCCG
>CAZILR010000426.1:0-5359 GCA_964539995.1 uncultured Planctomyces sp. | reverse complement strand
TCGGCAGCTTCGCGGAGGCCGGAGGGTGCCGCGTCAACGGGTGGGGTCGTGTTGGTCTGAGCGAATGTTCCTGGCACGAGTTGCGGGCCGGTTTTGTGTTCGTCGAGGATGCGTTTGAGATGGTCGGCGTCCATGACTTCGACTTCGAGCAGATCTTTGGTCATGTGCTCCAGCACGTCGCGGCGTTCGTTGAGGATGTCGAGCGCGATCGTGGCTGACTCGTCAATCAGGCGTCGGACCTCGAGGTCGATCTCGCGGACGGTGTCCTCGCTGTGAACGGCGTCGGACGTTGTCGCGTTGCCAAGGAACGGCGAACGCCGGGATTCGCTGTAGTAGACTCGGCCGAGCTTGGGACTCATGCCGAATTCCGTGACCATGCGTCGGGCGGTGTCGGTCGCGCGTTGCAGATCGTTCTGCGCGCCGGTCGAGGTTTCCTTGAAGATAATCTGCTCGGCGGCGATGCCTCCCAGTAGGACGCAGATGCGGTGATGCAGTTCGGACTGCGTGACCAGCGAGCGATCTCCTTCCGGCCGCTGCATCGTGTAGCCGAGTGCTCCGAGTCCGCGCGGAATGATCGAGATTTTATGGACCGGATCCGTGTGCGGCAGGCTGCACGCAACCAGAGCATGACCGCACTCGTGATATGCGACGCGGATTTTTTCGTCTTCCGGGATGATCCGTGTTTGCTTTTCGAGTCCGGCGACGACGCGGTCGATTCCTTCCTCGAATTCGTGCATGCTGACGAACTTTTTGTCGCCGCGAGCGGCCAACAGCGCGGCTTCGTTGACGAGATTTGAGAGGTCGGCACCGACAAAACCAGGAGTCAGCTTGGCCAGTCGCAAAAGATCGACGTTGTCATCGACTTTGACTTTCTTCGCGTGGACTTTCAGGATCGCTTCGCGGCCACGGATGTCAGGTCGATCGACGAGGACATGCCGGTCGAAGCGACCTGGACGGAGCAGGGCGGGGTCGAGCGTTTCCGGCCGATTGGTCGCCGCCATCACGATTACGCTTTGATCGGAACTGAAGCCATCCATCTCGACCAGCAGCGCGTTGAGCGTTTGATCGCGCTCGTCGTGTCCGCCGGGCATTCCGCTGCCGCGCACTTTGCCGAGCGCATCGAGTTCGTCGATGAAAATGATCGCCGGCGCGCGAGAGACCGCCTGTTGGAACATGTCCCGCACGCGCGCCGCGCCGACACCGACAAACATCTCGACGAAGTCCGAACCGCTGAGGCTGAAGAACGGCACGCCCGCTTCGCCCGCGACCGCTTTCGCGAGCAGCGTTTTACCGGTGCCCGGCGGGCCGACCAGCAATACTCCTCGCGGGATACGCCCGCCGAGGGCTTGATACTTCTGTGGGGTCTTCAGGAATTCGACAACTTCTTTGAGCTCCTCGACCGCCTCGTCGATGCCGGCGGCGTCAGCGAAAGTCACTTTGACGTCTTCCTGTGCGAACAGTTTGCCTCGGCTGCGACTGAACGACATGGCCGCTCCTGGCCCACCGATCCGCCGCAGCATGAACAGGAAGAACACCAGGATCAGAACCAAGAATGCGGTGTAGACCATCAACTCCGGCCACGGATTGACGGGCTTGGGGTAGCCGTGCTGAATGCCTTTGGATTTCAGGACGGACACCAATTCGTTTTGGTCCGGTTCCAAAATTCGCTCGATGGGCACCTGAAAGAACTTGGCGGATTTGGGAGCTTCATTCTCCGAGCTATTTTTCTCGGACTGAAACGTGATGTAGCCGCGGTCGATCACCAGTTCATACACGTTGAGCTGGCTGTATTTGGGATCGTCCGCCGTGAGGCCGTCCAGGAATTCGCTGAACGAGATCGTCGTGGGGGTGCGCGGTCGCGTTGACCACGAATACGCCAGCGCGGCAAACACGAAGCCGAGCATCAAATACCAAAACACGTTCCCTGAGGACGGCGTTTTTTCTGGCCGCTTCGGGGAATCAGGTGGCTTGGAGCCAGAGGGCGGGGGTGAGGCGGGAGGGGGCGAATCAGAATTGGACATGGTGAGCTGCGCGGCAGGCCGGGACGGCACAACAGGAATCAAAGGTTCGTCAGGAATGTACGGCCCTGTGCGCAAGCCGGTCAACCACGTTCTCACAGACGGCCGGCGACGGGTGTAGCGGAAGATCCCGCCGATCATGCGAACGTCGCCGGCTCGCTCCCGCGAGGCAGCTACGTTGCCAGGGATCGTTGCTGCCAGCGAGCCATCTCATTTCGGAAGCAGCGACCGCTTTGGAAATCGCTTCCAGAAATCGAAGCGGCCGGCTTTCGATTCCGGTTCCGTCGCCGTTTCCGAGTGAGTGGCGAGTTTTGACTCGCCTGGAGGATCGAGCGTGATCACCTCCAAGTCATCAAATTGAACGTCCCCCAAGCCGTGCAGAGTGATCGTCAGCGCGAACGGCCCGTCCTGATAGGCTTCGCGCAACATCTCGAAGCTCTGCCATTCTCGCTTTTCTTGCCAGTGCCACGCGCCGGAGCGGCCGGTGAGATTGTCGCTGAGCGTCACACCATCAAAGCTGCCGGTGATCGCTGAGGCAACCCGGACCCAACCTTTGATGTGCAGTACCTGACCGGCTCGCACTGCGATTGGTGGAGCGGTCAGCGTGAGTGGTGCGGCATCGAGCATGTTGGGCGGATCGTTGTTCGTATCGGGAGCCGCCACGAGTCGTATGCAACGACCGTCTCGTCCCGTCGCGGTCAGCACTTGGACGGCGGCGCGGACTCCCGTCGGCAATGTCGTGGGGACGGTTTGCCAGCCGAGCCGTGACAGCGTCGGGTAGTCGAGCACTTCAAAGTCCCCTTTCGTCAGCAAGTTCTCCGAGGCTCGCGTCGCCGGATTGCCGAACGTAGCGATCAACCGCCAATGATCCGGCAGCGTCTGAAAGCAAAGCGTGTGTGGACTGCCGACGGGTGACTTCAGGCGATGCGTGGCCGTCTCCCAATGCGCTTTTTGAAGAATGCGCAGCGACTGCAACGCCGTTTGGCTGTGTCGCGCCGCCTCGTCGAACTGCTTGCGGAGTTGCACGACATCTGCGGACTTCGACGACTTACGTTGGCCGGCTTCGCGAGCCTGCGCGATCGCACGCTCCAGCGCGTCGCCGGGGAAGATGCGTTCCGCCTGTTGAATCAGGCTTCGCGCCTGCGCCAACAACTGCGGGGCCGCCGGCTGTCCGACTCCCAACTTCGTCAGTACATCGTCGGCGATCCGCACGCGATTGAGTTTCGCCTTGGCTAGTTCGACCCAATGGTGGGCGCATTGGGCCTGCATGGTTTCCATCTTGCGTTTCAGATCGTCGATCACGCTGTGATCGGACGTGACGATGATCGCGGCGGTGGTGTCGAAAGATTTCAGTTTGACTCGACGTCCGCCCGGGATCGGTTCGCTTTCCAGGCTCTCGACGCGCGTGGGAGTGACTTCGTAGGCGAACGCGGTTTCGGGGACGCTGGCAACGTCGATCGTCGCACCCGGCGCGGCGAGTTTTCCGGGGACGAATTGCGCGTCGTCTTCGTACCAAATCGGCAATAAGAGCGTCGCTTTGTCGGTGCGGAATACGGCCGCTTCCCACTCGCTGCGGATGCGCCGCTCACGCAGCAGGTCCGATTTGTAGGCCGCTTGCTGCGCCTCTTTGTTGGCTCGTGAGATCGCCGAATTCCGAAACGCGACGTCGTGCGATTTAATGCCCGGCCCGGACGGAGCGGTGATCGAAAATTGACGCTGCTCAACCAGCGTTCCGGCGGCGAGGAAGTCTTCGAGCAGCGACAGTTCGGAGTTGAGCAGCGCGATTGCGAGTCGTCGCTCGGCGGCTCCTGGAGTTTTCGCATCGAGCGGTTCGCTCAACGAGAAACCTAGTCCACGACACCCGGCAGCAAGCGCGCTATGTGCTCCCAAAAAGATTTGCTCCGGCTCGATGATGATCGGAATCCGCCCCGCCGCTTGACGCTGCTGCGCGACGTCCGGCATCGGCTCAGTGGGCAGCCAAGTGAAGAGAAATGTTCCTGGCCGTGCCAGTTTGCGATGTTGATCCAACGACTCGCGGTAGCTCTTGAACGACATCATCGAGTTGAACATGTGCCGGCTGGTTCCCAGCATCGACGCATGACGCGAGTAGATTCGCTCACCTCCGGTGACGTCGATCATAATCGGTCGATGCCGCTCGCGATCCGCGCTTTGTACCTGCGAGACCCACTGCAACACGTCACGCTGCGCATCGGGCGCGACCGCGACTCCCAAGTTCCAAGCGAGTAGGTTGTCCCAATGATTTGGGATCGGCAGCAACCCAGCCGCTTCGTGGTTGAGTGGGCTGCCAGTCGATCCTCGAAGTTGCGGCGGCGTGGCAATCGCCCAGATTCCTTGCTGCTTCAACGATCTCTGTAAGTCCACGTCGCTCGCTTCTGGAATCCAGACGACGTTGAAGCCCGTGTTGCGCAAGTCCTCCGCACGCTCGCCGTGGTACGGCAGCATTCGAGGAAAGAACGGACGCCCATCCACTGATAAACGATCCAATTGAAACGTCACCGGCCAGTGAGCAACGTCCTCCGTGTTTTGAACAGGCTGAATGCTCCCTTGAGCGACGGGTTTCACAATCGGTCCGAAACGCAACTCGTCGAGCAGTAATTCGGTCTTTCCGGAGTCGAGCGACAGTTCCAGGATCACTCGGTCCACGACCGGTTGGCTCAAGTCGAGCGTCGTAGGCCGCAGTTCGGCGCGCAGCAGACGCACCTGTTCCTGCAACGCCTTGATCGGAGTGCCGACCTTCAATTCTTGCCAGCTTCCGGCTTTGGTGATCGAGTCGCCGTACACCACGGTCTTCAATTGCTTGGTGGGAGACCTCGGATCGGTCTGTCTTGGAAAGACGACTCTCAGTCCGATGCGTGCCGCGCCGCCGGTCATTCGCACTTGCAGCAGAAGTTTCAGATCGTCGATCGCTTGCGCTACTGGCAGCTTGTGATCGAGCACGAGCTGCGTCGGACTTCCCGTTGTCCGGAACACAAACTGTTCGGCTCCATTTCCCCGGAAGGCCAACTTCGAGTTGGTCAGTCGAGCCTGTTGGGAGTTCTTCTCCAACGTGCCGTCTGCTTGGCGCAGTTTCCACGAAGGCTGATCGTCCTCAAACCCATCGACGTATTCGTCTGCAATCGCTGTGAACGCGGTAGCCATGGCGAGCAACAGCGCCATCGCATGAATCCGCCAATGACTTGGCCGACTAGCGATCGGAAACGACGCTTCCTGCGTGTTCAATCCGTCCATGGACTTTGCGCGACCGGAACAACCGGACTTCTGCCGGTCGGAATTTGTTTACTTTTTGAAACGGCATTGTGTTGCGTTCTTGCCACGGCGTT
>CAZILR010000425.1:0-5370 GCA_964539995.1 uncultured Planctomyces sp. | reverse complement strand
GGTCGGCTCTGAGCGTCACGTTCTCGGCGTTGATTTCCGGTGCTGGCAACTGAATCTCTGGCCGTACCAATTTTTGCTCCGCCAGGATCAGGCCTTCGCCGCTGATTTCGATGTGTGACGAAAAGTCACGCCGCATGGTCACTCGCTGCACGTCTTGCGAAGCGGTGCCCATCGGTTTGATCAGTTCGTCCGCGACAGCGGGTAACAGCAGCTCTTGATTGAGCATCAGCAGCCCATTGACCACCAATGTGCCAATCAACATCGGCACGACCAGCCGAAACGTCGGCACGCCTGCGGAAAGAACGGGATTCAGTTCGCGGTTCTTGTGCAACAGCGCGAAGACCACCATCGTCGAGATCACCGTCAGCAGAGGCCCCACCAACTCGAACATCATGAGCGATTGGTAGCCATAAAACTGTCCCATGCGACTCAGCACGACGGCGGTGCTGGCACCGCCAGAACGATCTTGAAAAGCATCAATGTTCGTGAAGCCATCGAAGACGACGAACAAGCCCACGGTGGCGAAGAAGCCAATTCCGAAGACGTGCCAAAAGCGGCCCAGCAAATACCGATCAAACGTCGTCACGGCGAATCCATTCCCCGGAGCAGCCTCACAATTCCAGCGATGCGACGGGATTACAGGTCAATCGGCAAAGACGGTCAAGATGGGGTGGGGTGGAGGAAGGCAGAAAGCAGTCGGCAGAAGGCAGGGCATGTGTGGCTGGGCTGCCTTCAGCCCTCTGCCAACGGCCTTCTGACTCATTCCTCCCCGAACTCCAGCAGCACTCGGCGTTTCGACATCAGCACGTCGATGCGTTGTTGCAGTGGGTCCGGTTCGAGCGAGAAGTAGACGTTGTTGAGGCTTCCAGCATCGAAGAGAACTTCTTGGCCGGTTCGTTTGTCGATCAAATGCAGCACGCCGTCAGAGTGTTGGCCGTCCGCCGAATCATCGCTCGGCCGTTTGTACGGCAGCACGAAAAATGGAGCGTCCGGCGGTTGGTCGATGGCGAATGGCAGGTTCTTGGCGGGGATCGTCCACAGCGGCTTGAGCGACCGGCGGTCGAACGCCAGGAGCGAGCCGTTGAGTAACGGCCGGCGGTAACTGCCGCGATCTTGCTGAGTGTTCAGCCAACTCATTTCCGTCACCGGCCGAGACAGAATGACGTACAGCCGCAAGTCGTCCGAGAAAGCATGCGCCACCGACAGCGGTTTTGGCATCTCGACGGCGTGCTTCGACAACTCTCGTCCGTCGGCCAACGACACGAATCGCAAGACTCCGGCGGGCTCGACGAGACCGAGTCGCGACTCGTCGATTCGCAACACGACGCTGCCGGCTGGATGCTCACGCTGCCACAGCGTTTCGCCACGGACGAGGTCATCGCAATGCAACTTCATCGTGGCCACGTTCTCATTGGGTTTTCCGGAGTGCGATGAGAGTCGCAGGCGATCGTGCTCGAAGACGATCGTGCTGGCGTCGGATTCATCGAAGCGGTGCGACAGCAGTTTTCCATCGAAACCGCGTCGCACCTCGATTTCGCGAGTCACGAGATTCCGTAGGACGACACGCTCGCCATCCCCGCTGATCGAGACCTGCGGATGCAGATGGTTTCGAGTCCACAGGCGCTCGCCGGTCGCCGGATCGATCGCGATCAAGCGGTTGCGAGTCCGATAGCACAGCAACCCGGCACTCGCCTGGGCGACGTCCAGGACCGGCTGCTCGTACCGATCGAGATGCCGAAACGCATCCAGTCGGACACCGAGTTGAGCCGGCAACATCTGGTGCGCCCCGGTTTCCTCATACGGCCCGGCCGAGACGGTCCACAACAGTTTGGCGTTGGTCTCGCCACGCTCATCGAGCGGTTGGATGCCAAACAAACTATCGCCGACTTGCAGCACCAGCAGTGGGCCAAGCCCCCAGCCGCGATGTGTGCTCCAATCGTGTCGATACGGCGAGTTCGACGCCGGCAGCGGCAATTCCCACAGCCCACGCTGCCCGGCCGCCGTGAAGCGGACCTTCTTGCCTTGCCGCTCGACAGACACTGACATTCGTCGCCAGCTTGAATCACGACTTTCGATCGGGATCAGGTAGCAGTAGATGTCGTCATGCGGCTCGTCTTGAGACGTGATTTTTGGTAACCGATTCGGCCACGGATCGCGTGGCCCGTCCGTCAACGCGCGGCCGATCATCGAGTCCGGCATCACATCGGCCAACCATTCGGCCGAGCTGTGGCCTTCCGGCAGTTTCACGTCTGCAAAACGATCACGCAGCTCGCGATAACAGTCCGCCGCTTCGAGTGGCTCGCTGCGGAAATCATGCAGCAATCCGAGCCGATACCACGCCTGAGCCGCCGCCACGCGGTCAGTCCCCTGAGCGATCTCACGCAGTGCGAGACTCGTTTTCAAATAGCCGACGCCGCTGCTTGTCCGTCCTGACAATTGCATCCGCAGATCGCGTCCCATCGGCAAGCAACTTAATCGCTCTGCCAATGATTGCAGGGCGAACGGGTCGGCGCTGTCGAGTGCCTGCTGCCGTCGCTCCTGCAACAGCAGGCCCAACTGTGTCCGAATCGGCTCACCCGCCCGAGCCAGCACATCCGCGATGACTCCCTGCGCCCAGCGATCGCGCCGAACGTGGAGCACGTTCTCAACGTGCTCTTGGGATGTGGCTGATTTCTGGCCGGGCATGTTGAAAACGTGCCCCACGATGTCGTCGTCCGATGCTTCCATGCCGAGCAAATCGAGCACGCCGCGCAGAGTCGCCACAAGATTACCGCTCATCCGAGCAGCCTCAATCAGCGCGACCCGCGTTTCGGATTCGGAGGACTCGCCCGACGAAAGGCGGAGCAGTTCCTCGCCCAGACGCGAGTGCTCGGACGGTTGCGAGTTGAGTCGTCGCAACAACACGGCTCGCATTTGTGAAGCGGCTTTTTGAGCGGCGTCGGTCTCGTTCAACAGTGGCCGAACCAACTTTTCGGCCTCGTCCAAGTCTCCGAATTGCCGAGCGATCTCCGCCAACTCGATGCGTGCTGCTGCGTCTTCGGGTTTGGTTCGCATCCGCTCGGAAGCCGCGGCCTGCCGATCGGCGATGTTCTCAAACAGCCCGAACTGACTCGGAGTCAAGACCGCCCAGCGCGAACCGACTCGCAGCAAACGTCCCGTTGTGGGGACAAGCCATTTCGCCGGAGACGATTTTTTGTGACCCAAATCCACGTCCCACCAGAAGCCGTCCTCAGATTGCCGAACCTGTCCTGTCGCCGAGTCGATGATCGACCATCCGCCTTGCGTCGGACAAACGTAACTTGCTCCGATCCAATCCCCCGGCCCGTCGGGCACGGGTAATACGGATCGCCAACGCTCGCGGCCGTTGGCCGGATCAATTCCGATCACACGATTCCGCTCGAAGACCAGCACGCTCAAATCGCTGGTCGCCATGAACAACGGCTCGTCGAATTTTGCTCGCCACAAGACTTCACCCGTTTGAATATGCACGGCACGCAGCGATCGCGATTCGGGAGAGGCAAGGAGCAGGGTTGAGGGGCGAGGGGCGAGTGGCGAGGCTGGCAGCGGCTGACCCTCAACTTTCAACTCTGAACGCTCAACCAGAGTCACTTCTCGCCATGATTCCCACCAGCGTGACGCAAACGGCCGATCGCGATCGGTCGCAATGAATCCCGTCGCTGACGAGATGTCGTCGCGCTCGAAGCGGACGCTCCACGCCAGCGAGCGAGTGACCGGATCAACGGCCACGAAGCAGCCGGCTCCGGTCGGACAGATCAGGCGGCCGCTAGCCCAGGTGACCGGGCACGCGACATGACGCCAGTCCGGGTCTTTGAATTGCCGCCGATCGGTTTCCGCCAGCGGCAACGTCCATTCAAGCTGCCCGTCGCTCGCCCGCAAAACCCACAATGCGACCTGCAACTCACGCTGCGCGACAACGTACAACAATCCTTCGCTCACCAGCGGCGGGCCGAGAAAATACAGCCCCTCGAACCCCGTCGGCGGTTCGTTCACTGAACTGCCGATGCGCCAGCGACGCTCGCCCGTTGCCATGTCCCAGGCTTCGAGATGATTCCGCAGCCGCGATCCCGCTCCCGGCTTCAGATCGAGATCGTCCAAATCCCGCACGAGAAACAGCCGCCGTCCGTCGCTCGTCATCCGTCCGCGCACCGAATCGCCGAACCAGCGCCGCTGCAATTCCTCAACCAGCGGCGTGCGAATTCCCGGATGCCGCTGCAAATCCGAAGCGGTCGAACCGAGCGATCCCGTCAGCGGTTGCTCCCACAACAGCTTGCCGCGTCGCGCATCGACCGCGATCACCTTCGCCGGATGTGCGAACCGCGAGACCACGACATCACCGACGACCAACGGCTGAGCACTCGGCAA
Source organism: uncultured Planctomyces sp. (assembly GCA_964539995.1). Lineage (GTDB taxonomy): Bacteria > Planctomycetota > Planctomycetia > Planctomycetales > Planctomycetaceae > SXKJ01. Next base: position 987 of record CAZILR010000425.1, on the reverse strand, counting down.
CGCCGGTACGTCGTAGCGATTCCAATCGGCGACGATCTCATTCAGCCAAGTCGCTGGCTCGCCGTCCAACTCGGCGGCGTGTTGCAGAACGCTGTGTCCCGACGGAGCCATCCCCAGTGAGGCTCGCCAATCTTCGGACGCGGGCCGCTCGCCACTCACGGAGGGCAGTTGCTTTTCCAGCCACTCCGCCAAGTTCTTGCCCGTCGCGCCAGCCGGCACGGGCGAAGATTCCAGTCGTTTTCGAGACTGCTGCCACAACTCACGAGCCGCATGTTCGTGAGTCGGCAGGCGAGATTCCGCGAGTACCCAGCGAGCGATCCAGCCGGTCTCACGGGTGACGGTCGAATACGGATGCTGTGACAACTTCGATGAGGCTGACGCCGCCAGCGACCACTCGCCACGATCAACATGCCGTGCCGCCAAGTCACGCAACGCGGACCAGCCGGCCGTCGTCGCTCCGAACCGCGCGGCCACTTCTCGCAACGCATCGAGCCGCCCGTCTTGCACAGCCGTCTGCCAAAGCCGATTCGCTTCCACGCCGTGCAATCGTTCGTAGGCTTCGCGGCCGGCGACGGGCATCTCGCGCAGTAGTCGATTCGCCTCTTCGACAAAGCTCGGCACGCTCGCAGCGCCGCCGGCAAACGCATTTGGTCCGTCGAGCAACTCCTGCAACGCTACGATGGCCGCCGCAAAGTCTTTTTGCCGCAACTGTGCTCGCGCTGTTTCCAGCACCGCATCCGCTCGCCGATCGCGAGCCAACTTCGCCGACTGCGGAAACTGCTCCGGCTCCCCTTTCGTCGGCGAGTCGTCCGCAAACGTCAGCGATGTCGCGAACACCGCGAGAATCCACGTCAGCACGTCGCACACGGCCCGTCTCATGGCTGACGATTCTGGCACGGCCCGTCGTCAGCGGCAACCGGAGACGGCAACGAGATTGAATGGAGGAATTGATCGTTGGTTATTGGTCGTTGGTCATTGGCGATCCGG
>CAZILR010000424.1:0-5375 GCA_964539995.1 uncultured Planctomyces sp. | reverse complement strand
CAAGGGACGGTCGATTCCAACGAGCTGTGGGTCGAGGTCACATTGACGTCGGCCGGTAAGGTGATCGGCAAGAGCGGCGGACTCGATGCCGATCGCGCGGTCGATCCGTACTCGCACTTCATAAACGTCTTCATGCTCGACAAGGAAGGCAACCGCATCGACCGCCGCAATCCGCAGGATATTTTCACGCCACTCTACAACCACCAAGTCCCACCCGGAGCGGGCCAAGTGGCGCACTACGAGTTCGCCGTTCCCGATGACGTGACGGCTCCGATCACCGCCGAGGTCAAGTTGCAATACCGCAAGTTCGACAAGCCCTACATGGACTTCGTGACGAAGACCGTGAAACCGGGGGACAAGCCGATCAAGAATCACACGCCCGGCCAGAAGTATTTGAACGACTTGCCAATCACGACGATGGCCGTGGATTCGGTGACGTTTCCTGTCGAGGGTGTGGACGTCGTTGTCGAAAACAAGCCGCGTGACGGCATCCCGCCGTGGCAGCGTTGGAACGATTACGGCATCGGCTTGTTCCTCGAAGACAAAGCCGAATTGCGTCAGTCGATCGACGCCTTTACCGAAGTCGAGAAGCTCGGCCGTTATGACGGCCCGCTGAATCTCGCCCGCGTCCTGGAACGTGAGGGCCGTATCAGCGAGGCGGTCGTTGCGCTCCAGCGAGCCGCCGCTCACGGGACGTCGAAAGACGATCCCCCCGCGCCGCGCTGGACCCTGCAATGGCTCACCGGCCGGGTGAACCGCCAGCAAGGACGATTGAAGGAAGCCGAAGCCAACTTCCGCGCGGTCCTCGAAGAGCGCACGCCAGAGATGATCGAACGGAACTTCGATTTCAGCGGCGACTACGAGGTCATCAATCTGCTCGGCCTGACGCTGTTCGATCTGGCCAAGGCTGTCCGCGTGGAAGGCGATCCCGAACGGAAACTTCTGCTCCAGAAGTCTGCCGCCGTTTTCGAGAAGACGCTTGCGATCGACAGTGAAAACGTCACCGCGCACCACAACCTGCATCAGATTTACGAGGAACTCGGCGACAAGACCAAAGCCGAGTTTCACAACGCCGAGCATTTGAAAACGAAGCCCGACGACAACGCTCAAGGCCGGGCCGTCGGCCTCGCCCGCGCGAAATACCCAGCCGCTAATCTCGCGGCCGAAGCACTCGTCATCTACCCGCTGCAACGCGAGAGCGCTCCGGGCTTGAACCCGAACGCTAAAACTGCCGGGGGGGCCAAGCCGCAGACAGGGTCCAGCGGAGGCGAGTGATACGAATCGTGCTGGCTAGATTCCTCAATGGCCGAAGGTTGTCGATGTTGTGTCACATTTTGATGGTCAGAGAATGACGTGGTAGAAAATCTCGGTGTCATCGTTCCGCCACGTCATTGGCATCTCCGTGGTCTCCACCGAAGCCAGTGCTCGACGATCATTTCAAAATGCGCAAGTTTCGTGCTAAGTGTCTCGTGAATTTATTTCCTGGAAGCCGTATCAAGACTTACGCATACAGAGGTGTCAGACGACCGAGCGACTTCGTGAACTTCGGCAGCAGCTTCTTGTAGAGCTTGGTGTGTTCGGCGTTCGGTTCGACACGATCGGTGAGATCGACGTACTGCGACAACAGTTCGCTGAGTTCGATCTTGTCACCCGCTTCGCGACGAGCCATCAGGAGCGCGAGGTACGCGGCTCCGCGCGTCGCGGCTTCGTCGGCGTTCTGCGGCTTCGCGACCGGGACACCGAAGACGTCCGCGATGATCTGCGGCCACAGGGAGTTGCGCGAGCCACCACCGCTGACCACGATCTGGTCGAGCGATTTGAGGCCCATCTCGGAGAAACCGACTCGCAGCGTCAGGCTGGTGGCTTCGAGGCTCGCGCGAGCAAGCACTCCGGCCTTGATCGCCGCGGCGTCGGAAGTCACTTCACCGGACGCCGAGCGTTTACGATCACGGAAGCCGAGGAACGATGCGAAGGCGCTCGGCTGCTTGAAGACACCTTCCCCTTTGTAGAACGGCAGAGCCAGCACGCCATCGCAGCCAGCGGGAGTTTTGGCCGCTTCGCCAGTCAGCCAGTTGCGAATGTCGTCCTTTGAAGTCTTCTTGCCGAGCCACTGCGCACAGTCGAGGAAGCAATCGACCAACTCGTCGTAGACGACGCAACCGCTGGTCATGCAGGTCATCAACAAGTGTCGGTTGTCGGCCGTGCGGAACGAATCGACGAGGCCGCGCTTCTCGAGCACGGGTTTGTTGCCAACGGCGTTGAAGACCACCGAGTTTCCCAGCGAGATCGACGCTCGGCCATCGACACAGCCGGACGCGACCATGCCGATCGGCTGATCCCCTTCCGGATACGCGATCGGGATCCCTTCCGGGAGTCCGAGCAACTCCGCTCCGTGAGCGTTCAACCGACCGAGCACTTCGCCGGCCGCGCCAACTTTCGGAGCACGTTTGCGAAGCTCACGGTCAATCTTGTCGAGCTTGCTGTGACCGAACTGCCCCTTGCGATCGAGTTGACCGAACATGCCGCTTCCCTCACCAGGACCGACGCCGAACTCGCCGGTCAACACGAGGGCCACGAAGGTGCTCGGCACGCAGACGCGCTTGACCGCTTTCTTCCAAGCCTCCGGATGATTCGCCGCGAACCAGTGGACGCGCGACGCCGTCATGCGGGCGGCGATCGGCTCGCCGAGTTCTTTCGAGAGCTTGCGGCCCTCTTTTTCGCCGCGAGGGTCGTCCCACATGATCGCGCCGGAAAGCAGTTCGCCGGTCTCACCCTTCTCGACGGGATGATCATGCTCATTGAGTGCCACCAGCGCGTGCATGTGCCCGCCGATGCCGATGCCGATGATCGAATCGCGTTCGACGATCGTGGCCTTTCGCAGTTCGGCCATCGCGATCGGGATCGCCTTGATCCAGTCGCGCGGGTCTTGCTCTTTCCAGCTTGGATCGGCGAGACCTGTCAGGTTGCCATAGCTTGCGCCGCCGAAACCTTCCATACGGTTCTCGTGCGGATTGAACAGCCCGACCGTCAATCCACCGGTTCCAAAATCAAACGCCAACACGCGCGAACGTGAGTCCGAAATCTGCATGGTCAATCGCCTTGTCTGAGAAGTTCGTCAAGCTGCGGAAGATGGGTGGATTAGTTTAGCAACCCGTTGAAATTCACCCCACTGGACCTGCCCCAGTGGCTCGCGGGATTCTGCGCGACGCAAGTTTTTCGGTGTCCCGCAGTTGTGCAGAATCCCGCAACCCACCCCGACAGCGGATGGGGTGACTCTCGATGAGTGGTCACTCGCCATCGTCGGCGACGGCGAAGGCCGGCTCGGCTTGGAGAGCCGCTTCCAACTTCGTCATCTCCCGGTACGCGCTGAATCCTCGTGACATCGAAAACAGGGCGTAGGCGTGAAAGCCCGCACTCAGAAAGTCGCCTAAGGCCAAATAGGCCAAACCATCGAGTAGGTACAAACCCATGCCAACTCCGAACACCCAGAGCAGCCGTTTGCGGGACAGCCAGCCAAACAGAATCACCACCACCGCCACACACAACGAAAAGCCGATCGCTAGCCCCATCGCCAACGAGGCGACTTGCGGGTTTTCTTTCCCGATCGCTTGAGCAATCGCATCGACGATCGCCGTCACGGAGAGACCAATGATGAAGTGTCGATCCGCGCCGCCATGCGCCATCGCGGTATTCACCAGCGATAAACCCGCGATCCAAAAGAACCAGTTGGCACCGGTATCGCCGGCTTGTTTCAAAGCCACGAATGCTTGGCCAATGCGGTTGGCCACTTCGTTCGGATCGGATTCCGCAGGGACGTCGGCCGATTCGGCGGGTTCAGACATGGTCGAATTCCGGGAGATGAGTTTCTGAGCGGAGACAGGTGCCAAGCAGTCTATCCCGCGATCAAATTCTCGCCAGCCCGCCAACTTCACGCATCGTCCGATGCTGGCGGTGTGACGGCTTTCGCCGCGGTCGCCGTTCGTAAAAAGTGCGGAGCCTCAAAGGACGCGGGCGGTTCGCCGGTCGCTTCCAACAAACACAAGCTGCGCGGCATGTTCTCCGGCTTGTCCTCGACGCGCGAGATATCCGCGCCGAGGTAATTCAGCTTCCGTTCGAGATGCTCGTAGCCGCGGTCGAGGTGATAGATGCGTTTGACGACAGTCTCCCCTTCGGCCGCGAGGCCCGCCAAGACGAGTGCCGCACTGGCTCGCAAGTCCGAGGCCATGATGCACGCTCCGCTGAGTTGCCGCACACCACTGATGATCGCGCTCGGACCTTCGCGACGGATGGTCGCTCCGAGCCGGGCCAACTCGGCGGCGTGCAGAAAACGATCTGGAAAGACCTTGTCCGTGACGACGCTGATGCCATTCGCCAGACAGAGCAGCGACATGAATTGCGCTTGCACGTCTGTCGGCAGGCCGGGGTAGGGTAGAGCGGTCGCGTCAACCGCTCGCAGTTCGAGCGGAGCATCAACTCGAATGACCGGTTGCTCGACCGAGACTTCCGAAGTCTTGAAGACTTCGAAAGTCTGATTTCGCGGCGGCGCGATCGTCGTTGAATCACTTTCCAACGACTGGATGAGCGTGTCGATGGCGTTGAGCCGAGCAAGCGGCGTTGGCGATTCATCGGCCAAGTCGATGCGGACGCCGATTTCGCGGAGCTTCTCGACAACGGCCGTCAGATGATTGAGGTTGACGTTCTCTAATTCGATACAGCCACCGGTGATCGCCGCAGCGACCATCAGTGTCGCGGCTTCGATGCGGTCGGGGATGATTCGATGTTCGATGCCGGTCAGCCGATCAACACCCTCGATGCGAAGAAACGGTGTGCCCAATCCTTCGATCTTGGCCCCCATCGCATTCAGCATATTGCCAAGGTCGATGACTTCCGGCTCGCACGCGGCGGCTTCGATGATCGTCTCCCCTTCGGCGAGCACGGCCGCACTCAGCACGTTGCACGTTCCGGTCACGGTGCTGCCGAACGGACCACCGAGATAAATCCGGTTGCCGTGCAGACGCTGGACCTCGGCGACGACGTAGCCCTTCTCGACTCGGATGTCGGCTCCGAGCGCTCGCAGCCCCTTGAGGTGCAACTCGATCGGCCGATCGCCGATGTTGCAGCCTCCGGGAAGCGATACGCACGCGCGGCCTCGCCGCGCGAGCAGCGGACCGAGTACGCAGAAGCTGGCTCGCATCTTGCGCACGAGTTCGTAGTCGGCGATCACCGGCCGTTGGTCGATGACTTCCATCGACAGCGAGCGATCTGGACGACGTTCGATTTTCATACCGAGCGTGCGGAGCAACTCGGCCAGCGTGGTCACGTCCACCAGATTGGGCACGTCGTGCAGCACGGTCTCGCCATCCGCGAGCAACGCC
>CAZILR010000423.1:0-5390 GCA_964539995.1 uncultured Planctomyces sp. | reverse complement strand
GGTCCCAGCCGGTCGTTTGGGGAACAACCTGAAGTCCTCTCTGGTCGCCCCAGAGAAGCAGCTCATCCTCGAAGCGTTGGAGTCCAACGGCTGGAACCGCCAAGGGACCGCCGACATGCTCGGCATCAACCGCACGACGCTCTACAAGAAGATGAAGAAGTACGACATCGAGTTCGAGACGCAGATGAGCTTCTGAAAATGTCTTCTGCGGTTCATTTTTCGCCGTCCATCTTTCGCCTGCTTGTTTGAAATGAAGGCAAGCAGGCGAAAGATGGACGGCGGAAAATGAAAATAACGAACGGAGTTCAGCGCTGCGTCAGCTTGGTGCCGTCACTCTTGATCTCAACCGCTTCGTCCAGCTTGCGCAGCAAGTCGTTTTTCACGACGATGTCGCGCAGGACGATTGGGTGCAGCGGATCGTCGCCGGGGAAGATCACTGCCAACGGAATGCTCACACTGTCGAAGGCGTCGAGCCATTCCTTGATTTCCGGCGATTCGTCGGTCCAGTCCGCTTTCATCGTGACGATGTTGTGCTTTTTGACCCGCTCCAGCGTGTCGGCCGTGTTGTAGGCGAGCTTCTTGTTCGACTTGCAGGCGAGACACCAATCGGCGGTGAAATCGACAAAGACCGTGCGGCCTTGGCGAAGCTCCGTCTTTAGTTTGACGCCATCGAACGCCTGCCACGGCAACTCGTGAACGCCACCCGTCTCGTCCGCGAGTCCCATCGCCATCCAGCAGCCGACACCGGAGACGAGTGCCGCGAACGTCCGCACCGTCCAACGACGACGACCCGGTGAGTTGATCGTGTAAAGTTGCCCGATCATCCACAGCGAGAAGCCAATCGCCAGCAGCAAAATCAGCAGCGGCAGAATCCAATTCGCTTTCAGGCTGCTCATCAAGAAGATGACCGTCCCCATCAGGATGAAACCGCAGACCTCTTTGAACGTCACCATCCAGTTCCCCGGCTTTGGCAAGAACTTCACCCATCCCGGCATGAAGCCCAGCAGGAGATACGGCGAGGCCATGCCGAGTCCCATCACCGTCCACACGAGGTAGGTGATGTGCGCCGGTTGCTTGACCGACCAACCGAGCGTCACGCCAAGAAATGGGCCGCTGCACGGAGTTGCCAACAGCGTCGCGAAGATACCGGTGAGAAACGCGCCGAGCGGGCCTTCTTGATGCTGGTGACCGGCGGCCGAGCCAATCATGCCAGGAACGGGAATGTCGAAGACTCCCATCAGGCTCAAGCCCATCGCGAACACAACGCAGGACATCGCGACTTGGAATTCCGTCTGCTGAAACAGGTTTCCCCAACCGAGCTTCGCGAACACGGCTAGGCTGGCCAGCAACAAAAAGACCGCGACGACGCCCAACGAATACGTCATGTTCAACAACAGAATTCGACCTCGGCTTTGTCCCGCTTGCTGCACGAAGCTCAGCACTTTGATCGCGATGACAGGCAGCACGCATGGCATCACGTTGAGGATCAAACCACCGAGGAAAGCGTAGGCGAGAAACAGCCCGAGTGTTTCCTCCTGCTGCTGATACTTGCGAGGGACGAAGTCGCCGCCATTCCAATTGGGTTTCCCATCTTCCCCTCCCGGAATTGTGATTGGCGGTGTCTTCTCGACTGGCCCCGGAGCCGGCTTTGGCGGGACTTCAACCTTCGCGATGTGTCCAAGTTCAAACGGCACTCCCTTGAGCGGGCGACATTGGCCCTCGCGACAGATTTGATACCGCAGCGTTCCCGCGATGCCGTACTCAGCCTTCTCAACGGAGACCGGCATCGTCCAGGTGATTTCCTTGTGATGCAGTCGCTGCGGTTTGCCATCGTCGGTCTTGGCGATTTCCGGCGCGAGGCTTGGCGAGAATTTGTCTTCGGCCGCCTTCAAACCGTTCAAGCTCGTCAACTCAATCAACGTCGGCAGACCGGAGTTCTTCGAGTCTTGGTCGAGCGCGAACGTGTGCCAGCCCTCATCCAGTTCCATCGTGACGGAGAGCAGCGCCGCTTGTCCCGGCTTCGCGTCTTCCGGTGAGAGCCGAAAGCGAACTTTGACCGGATCAGCGACCTTGCCCCGTTGCGGGACCAACTTGATCTCGAACGGTTTCGGAGCGATCGCGGAATCCTCCTCGACCTCGGCAACTTTTGAAGGGGTCGGGGTGGTTGGTACGAATCGACCCTTGAACTCGGCGAGCTTCACGGGATCGGAGGCGATGACCTCGGCGGGAGCTTCGGCCGTCGCAAAAAATGTTTCGTCGTACGGCGTGCAACTGAGTGCGTCGCAAATCTGGTAGCGAACTTGGCTGAGGATGCGGACGTCACTCCGCTTCGCATCAGGCTTCAAACGGAAGCGGCGCTGCCACGTCACCGAGTCTTTGAACTTCTCGACCATCTCGCCATCTTGAAATTCGATCTTCGGCTCGTGGTCCGACGTGAACTTTTCGTCGACTGGTTCGACTCCCTCGGTTTGAACAAGTTTGATCCGCGTTGCGCCGCTGAATCCCGGCTCGGTCGAGTAAGTGTGCCCACCCGGAGGAACGTCGAGATGAATCGACAGCAGAAAGTCATTCTTGTCTTCTGTTAGCGTCACCTTGAGCAGCGCCGGTCTGCTCGGTCGGCTGGCTCGTTTGGTCGAGGCGGTCTTGCCGGTCAACGGATCGCGGAACGTGTCGTCTTGGGCAGAGTTCGGCCGAGCGAAAGCGGTTAACATCATCGCGAAGGCGAGAACACAAAGCACCGGTCGAAAGCGAGGCTTGAGCATGTCGAGGTTCGCCGAGGTCGGAAGGTGGGATGAGGCGTCATACGCCGAACGGATCATAGACCAATAACTGAAAATCGCTCAATTCGAGACGCCGGACACTTTGAGATGCTGCTGAACGGCGAAAGTAACGGTCAGGAAAAGAAAAACGGCGGGAAACCGATGGTCGCTGCCGAGATCGCTGTTCTTGCGGAGAAACCGCAAGAGATTCGGTCTCCGCGCGTTCGATCTCTTTGGCTACAACCCCGCCCCCTTCGGAAGCGCCCGTCCGAACGCGACGTGCCAGCGCTCACCTCGACTTTCCCTCTCTCGTTTCCCTCCGAACTGAATCAGCGAGCTTTCATCGTGTGGCCTCAAAAAACAGCTCAGCGGGCGATCATTGTCGCCGGCTGTCTGGGCATGATTTATTTGCAACTCACGACGTCTCCAGCGACGGTGCAGTTTGCTCGCGCGCTCGGAGCCAACGGGTTGCACATCGGAATTCTCGGCGCGCTGCCGACAGCGATGTTGTTCATGCAATTCGTTTCGGGCGTGCTCGTGAATCGATTCAAGTACCGGCGGAGATTGTGGCTGACGGTCGGACTTGTGCAGCGACTGGTGATGTTGCCGGCGGCTCTGGGACCGACGTTGTGGCCCGGCATCTCGGACGAGTTCTGGATTTGGACGCTCGTCGGACTGACGGCGGTGAATTATGGGATGGCGGATTTCTGCCATCCGCTGTGGATGTCTTGGATGGGCGACTACTTGCCGAAGCAAGGACTCAGCCGATTTTGGGGCCAACGCCATTTGTGGATGCACTGGTCGGCAGCGGCGGCGCTCGGCTGCGCGGCGGTCTACGTCTCCGGTCATCCAGACGGGATCAAGCCGGCGTTCGCGGTGCTCGGTGTGATCGCCGCTGTTTGTGGCGTTGTCGATTTGCTGTTCTTCCTGAAAGTTGATGAACCGCCAGTGCGGCCCGCTCCGAGTCCGCGATTGCGAGACATCTTGTCCGCACCATTTCAGCAGCGCGAGTTTCGTCGCTTCATCGGCTTCAGTTGCTTCTGGCATTTCGCGGCGATGACCGGAGCGCCGTTCATTGGTTTGTTTCTGCTCGAATACGTCGGCATGGACCTGTTCCATGTGATGCTGTTGTGGGCGACGTCGTGGATTGGTGGAGCATTGACGGCCAGTCGGATGGGCTGGCTGGCCGACAAGTTTGGCCATCGGCCGCTACTGGTCCTGTCGATCGCGTTCAAATCGACTTTGATGATCGCGCTGCTGTTCGTGCCGGCCAATCCGACCGTCGCGTTCTGGATGCTGATCCCGGTGTTCATGCTCGACGCGCTGCTCAATGCAGGGATCGCGATCGCTCAGCACGGCTTTCTGCTGAGCTACTCGCCGTCGGAAAACCGAGCCATGTACATCGCCGCCGGCACCGCGATCGCCGGCATGGTTGGCGGAGCGACCTCGATTGGATCTGGCTTCTTGCTGCGCTCACTGGCCGGCTGGGATTTTTCGTTTTTGGCGGTCGGCGTCTCGCACTTTCACGTCCTGTTTTCGATCAGCGTGCTGCTGAGACTGCTCTCGTCGGTGCTGGTGCTGAGCGTGGAAGAACCTGAAGCGGCCCGCACCGGCGCAGTCGTCACGCATCTCTGGCAGGCGGCTCAACGACGGCTGCTGCGACTGACTCGCGCGACGTGGCGAGTGGATACCGCCGCGAAGACACCGCGATTGCTGGCTGGCGAAACCGCTCTGCCGCGCCGACCACGCACCCGCAAAGTCCCGTGGCGAGACATCGTCCAAGCCGACGATCCCAGCCACGAATCACGCACGACGGTCTGAGCCTTCTCCAAAGCACGCACTTGGCGAGCGTCACTTTAGAGACATAGAATCGCGCCTTACCAGTCGCCACTCGGAACATCGCCATGCCGACGAAAACATTGACCGCGAAAACGATCTCTTGGACTGCCCGCGAGCTTCGCAAGCTGCCGCCTCACGAGCGGGACCGCATCTTGAAAAAAGCCGCAAAGCAAGCCGAAGCCGTCTATCGTCAAGACGCCAAACTGACCGCCTTTGAAGCGTTCGGAAAGGATGACCTGCATGGCGACAGCAGCGAAGCCGAAACGCGGTGAGGTGTGGTGGATCAATTTCGATCCGAGCACCGGCGCGGAAATCAACAAGGCTCGCCCTGCGGTTGTCGTCGGAGTCGATTCGATTGGCCGGCTGCCTCTGCGACTGGTGGTTCCCATCACGGATTGGAAACCCGCCTATGCCGGCCTTCCGTGGTTTGTCGAATTGCCACCGACATCGTCCAACGGATTGACCAAGCACTCAGGAGCGGATGCGTTCCAGGTCAAGTCCGTGTCCGAATTGCGGTTCATTCGACGAGGCGGTCGGATTACAGACCAGCAGGTCGCTGACATCGCCGAAGCAATCGCCCTGTGTGTCGGCGCACCGTGAGGTCAAGCTGACCCGAATGACTCAATCACTGGTTTTCAACCCGCTTGCCGTCGCCATCGGCTTCTTCAGTTCGAGCGCTTCCGGCAGCGCGGCTTTCACATCCTCGATCGACGCTGGCCGGCTTTGAACGAGTCCCTTCTTATCGACCAGGAACATCGTCGGCAGCGAGATCACGCCGAACGCGAGGCTCGG
>CAZILR010000422.1:5142-5391 GCA_964539995.1 uncultured Planctomyces sp. | reverse complement strand
TGGGCGTCGATCTTCGGCGTGCGGCCGAATTCGCTGAGCATCACGATCAGCGTCTTCTTGAGCATCCCGCTGTCCGCCAAGTCGGTGATCAGCGAGGCCAGCGCCGGGTCCATGATCTCGCCATGAGCTTCCATCGCGGGGAAGTTGTTCATGTGTGTGTCGAAGCCGCCGCGATTCACTTGGACGAATCGCACGCCAGTCTCGACCAATTGCTTCGCCACAAGGCAGCCGCGGCCGAACGGCGTGTCA
>CAZILR010000422.1:4165-5132 GCA_964539995.1 uncultured Planctomyces sp. | reverse complement strand
AACTGCGACGTCGGCACCTTGTCGAGTTCAAACGCCGCCAACGCCGGGCTGCGCATCAACGTGAGTGCTTCGTCGATCGAAGTCTGCGTCGATTTCAATTCCTTGTTCGACGACTTCTCGGCGAAGCGGCCGTTGAATTTCTCGAGCACTTCGAGACGTTGATTGCCACGAGCCGAGGCGATCCCTTCCGGGAACGACAGGTACGGGTCTTTCTCACCTGGCCCACCGATGAAGTACGCCTCGCACTTCTGGCCGAGGTAGCTGGCCTTCGGCGCACGACCGCTGATCGTGACGTAGGCCGGCAGATCGCCGACTTGCTTCTTCTCAGAGGTCACAACCGAGCCGAAGCCAGGATGCAGCAAATTGGCCGTTTGGTTGTAGCTGGTCTGCAACTGATAGGTGCCTCGGCCGTGATCGCCGTTGACACCGGCGATCGAGCGAACCAACGCGCAGTGCTGCATGACCTTCGCGACTTCCGGGAAGATTTGCGAAATCTTGATCCCCGGCACCGATGTGTCGATCGCATCAAACTCGCCGCCGGTCGGACGACCGGGCTTCGGATCGAATGTGTCGATGTGCGACATACCGCCGCCGTTCCAGAAGAAAATGACATGCTCGGCCGTCGGCGTGTGATCGGTCCCGCCGAACGCAACGAGGTCGCGCATCGAGAAACCGAGGATCGAGGCCAGCGACGCCTGCAACACAGCACGGCGATTCATTTGGTAATCCAGGCAGCCCATGTCGAGTTCCTTTCTGAAACGGATAAGAGATCAAAGTTGGCGTGGGTCGAGGCACGGAACCCACCGGGGTGAAAAATTAGGGATCAGAAACAGTAGTATCTTTGTCGCGAGACTTGTTTTGAAGTTCCTTAATCAACTGCTGAACCACCACCGTTCCGCCCTTCCGAAACCACAGAGTCAAATGCAACGGACTTTGGCCCTCAACCGGGAACGCTGCATATTCGATG
>CAZILR010000422.1:0-4155 GCA_964539995.1 uncultured Planctomyces sp. | reverse complement strand
TCCTGCGGAATAGATGATCGTGTCTTGGTGCTTATCAACAAAGTCCATCCAGTAACGGTTGCTGTCACGATTGTTCGGTACGTTCGGAAGAACTAAGTCAACATGTTCAATTTCGTTCGCGGCTACTAGCGCCGCAAGGCTCGGCTCAGGATCGAATGGAACGCGGGCACCAATCAACCCATTGGTCTTCTCGTCGTAGTTCTTAGGATTCGCCATGTAGGCGTTGTACTCGTTTACCTTTCTCCAATGATGAGTTGTCGAATCGAGTGAATAACTGACGAACCCAAACTGAATGAGACCAACAGCGATACAAACTCCAAAAACGAACCCAATTACCGCAAATGTGACAAAGGCTTTGTCAATTCGTGTCATGGCAGGAAACGGAATTCGTTGCAGTTGAGCAGAATCCAGCGGAAGTCGGCCATGCCGTCGAGTTGGTCTTTCTGAGCGGCAATGATCGACTTGGCTTCTTTGATTTCATCGGTGCTTGGTTCGCGAGTCAGAATCTCACGGTAGGCCAATTTGATGGCTCCGTCGAGACTCTTTTGCTCGGTCAGCACTGCGTGCATCGGTTCGAATTCACCGACGCGAGACGCTTCGTGAATCAACTGGCCGTTGAGCATCATCAGGGCTTGCCGCATGTTCGGTGCGTGATCGCGGGATTCACCGAGGATTTCGCGATCAGTTTGTCCGAAGACTCGCAAGAAGTGTTCGGGCGCGGCGGGTGACGACATTCGCAGGGATGAGCCGAACTTCGGATTGTCGTCGAAGGTTGCCTTCACATAGCGGTCGATGTAATCGACGCCGCGACGCTGCGTCTGCATTTGAGCACGCATGCGCTCGGCTTCGATTTCTTCTTTCGACATCACACGCATCTCTTCGACATCGACTTTCGATTCTTCTTTCTTGGCATTCGCAAGCACTTTGCCGAAGTCGATCTCGATCCCCTTTTCGAGGTCGAGACCCGGAGCCGCTTCGTCCTTGTCCATCGCTGGGCCGTTCATGGCCATCTTCTGCTCGAACTTCATGGCGGTGAGAGCCAAGCCTTGGCGGCCTGTTCCCGGCTTGACCATTTGCGAGAGCTTCCAAGTGGTCTTCATGTTCTTGCCGGGCGTGTGCTTCACGTCGAACAGGTGCCCGGCGGTGATGATGCTGTCGTACAGCGTCTCGCTGAGCATCCGTCGCATCGGCGTGGCAAGGAATGATTTTTCGAGGTCTTGCTGTTCCTGCTCGGCCAAGCCGTAGACGTGTGCTCGCTGGTAGATTTGGCTGCTGACGATCAGCCGCACGAGCGTTCGCAAATCGTAACCGCTGGCCACGAATTCGTCGGAGATGTAATCGAGCGTCTTCGGATGACTGGGCGGGTTGTTGTCACTGAAGTCGTCAATCGGATCGACGATACCACGACCGATGAGATCCGCCCAAACACGATTCGCCAGATTCTTCGCAAAATAGCGGTTGCGAGGTGACGTGACCAAATCCGCAAGTTGCATTCGCCATTCGCTGGTTGTGTACAAGCCCGCCTTGATATTGAGATCTTTGGCGTCCTGCTTGGCCTGCTTCGTAATCGCATCGTCCTGTTTTTTACCCTTTGCCTTCTGCTCGTTCTCAGAAGCATCGGCCAGCAGGTCATCAACGTCCGAATCTTTGGCACCGGCCTTCGCCAGCAGGGCGTCTTTTTCGGCTTTCTGCTTCGCTCGTAGCGTATTCAGCCGCGCGATGTACTCCGGAGTTTCATTAGCGGCGACAGTGTCGAACGGAAAGCTCGGCTTCATGGGCTTCCGCTCGTCCGGCTTGGCCTTGCCTTCCGGAGGCCAGAGAACCGTCGATCGGTCATTTTCTTTGGCGTAGATCGTCCGAGTGAATTGATTCTCGATTCGCTGAGTCTTTCCGAAGTACGCCGCGAAACCGTAGAAATTTTCTTGGGTCCAGACATCGAACGGATGATCGTGACACTGAGCACACGAGATGCGGACACCCATGAAGACCTGCGAAGTCACGCCCGCGAGGATCATCGGATCGGCATTCTCACCCAGCACGAATGCCACTTCGGGAGCAGCTCCCGCCTTGCCATTTGTTGTGATCAACCGGCGAGACATCTCGTCGTGCGGGACACCATCGGCGATCGCCTGATGGACCCAAGCGAGTGCCGCTCCGCCTCCGTCGGCCTGGGCACGCAGCCGAAACATGTCGGCATAAAAAACCGTCCACCGATCCACGAACCGATCATCAGCGATCAAGCGGTCGATGATTTCATTCCGCTTGGCGGGATTCTTATCCGCCTCGAACGCAATGGCCTCTTCATTGGTGGGGATGCGGCCGACGAGGTCGCAATACACCCGACGCAAAAAAGTGAGATCATCGACCACGGGCATCGGATCCGATTTGATGCCACGCTCTTTGTTTTCGAGAGCCAGAACTTTGTCGAGTTCCGTGCCGCTGGTCAGCTTTTTGGCCTGCTCTCGAAACGCCGCTTCGGCCTTCGGATCGACAGGAGCTTTTTCGACTTTTTTCTGAGCCACCGGTGGTTTTGCCTGAGCGTCAAAAACGCTCAACCCCAAGGCTCCCAATGACAAACACGCGGTCGCAGCAAGCATCGGCCAACGCTTCACGGTCAGGCTCCTCTGGTGAAACGGAATCCAAGACCTCACGAAACCCAAAGCAATCTATAAAAGTTCGCTCAAATCTCAAGACAGGATGGCGGTTTTCAAAATTAAAGCTTCGGACGCTGGCTCCTTGGGGCGTCAAAACTGAACTCCAAAACTAGGGGATCAATCCCTCCGGGCGATTAAGCCACAGGTAGTGGCCGTGGTCGGCGGTCACGATGACGACCGTCTCGCTCCAATTGCTGTGTCGTTCGACCCAATCGGTCACGATCTTGAAGGCTCGATCGCCGGAGTTCACAGCTCCGATGGAGTTGTCGAGGTTATTGTCGTGATTGGCCCAATCAACGTCACCAGCTTCGATCATCAGCCAGAAGCCTTTCGGGTTCTTACCGAGCACCGTCAGCGCCGCCGCCGTCATGTCCGCGAGCGTCGGGTTCTCTGAAACATCAGCCGGTGTGTAGGTCTCGGCCTTGTTGCTGCGACCGACCGTTGGTTGAAAGTCGTTGTCGGCGGTTGCGAACGGCAGATGACCTTTGAACGAGCCGATGCCGTAAAAGCCGAGTAGTCGTTGGTTGGACGAGGCGGCTTTCTGCGCAGCGGCAAAGAGCGCGTCGCGGCCGTTGATCCCGGCGGCTCGTTCGGCAACGACGTACTTGCCGCCGTTCGCGGCATCCACTGCGGCGTGATCGGCGTCGGTCAGCCAGATGTTGCCGGGGACGAAGTTGGCTCCCTGGCCTTGCGACGTTTGCCCAGTCTTGGCCCCGGTGACGGAATCGGTGGCAGCGGTGCCGCCGGTCTTCGTGGCTTTGTCACCGAAGCCGCCGCCGATGAGGACGTCGAGTCCCGTCAGCGGCTGATTGGGATGCGCAATCGACGGCAGGCCGAGTAGGTCGCGCGTGATGTCCTGGTAGTCATCACGATCGACGTTGTGGGCATACGAGCACGCGGGCGTCGCGTGGCCGATCGGCACGCTGGTCACGGTTCCGACGGACAAGCCATCCGCTTGAGCCTCGTGGGCAATCGTCGGCACTTTCTGCCCGGCGTAATCGACGTTGATCGAATTGTTGTAACTCTTGACGCCGGAGGTCATGGCCTGAGCGGTGTTGGCGGAATCGGGATACGGGTGCTCGCCGCGCGACTTACCGGCGGGCGCGCGGCCGGTGAGGTAATAGATGTCCGCGTTTGGTGGAGACCACGGAAACGGCCCGGCCTTTGAGACGTTGTATCCGCCAGGGGACTTGCCGCCCGGATTGGCAACGGTCTGCGTATCGACATCGGTGTCGGTGCCGTCGTTGTGTGGAGCGACGCACATGAAACCGAACTGCGTCGTGCCGTTCGCCGTGTAGTTCTGGAAGTGTGTGCCAGTCCCCCGTCCTTCCGAATAGCTGACTCGCCGCTCGTTGTAGATCGCGGCGTTGCGAGTCGTCTGCCAGTCCATGCCATCGAAGATCATCAGGATGACGTGCTTCTTACCCGCCTTGAACGCCGCACGCTGCAACGCCGCGAGATCGGTTTGGTCGCAGTATTCGGCGGAGGGATTGAGCGTGTT
>CAZILR010000421.1:3772-5402 GCA_964539995.1 uncultured Planctomyces sp. | reverse complement strand
TCCGGCAGGCTGTCGAGAAACAATTGGCCATATCGCTTCGTGCGAATGCGGGGGTCGAGGATCACGACTTGGCCGGTGTCGGTGCTGCGGCGGATCAGCCGGCCGAAGCCTTGCTTGAGTTTGATGATCGCTTCGGGCAGCGAGTACTCAAAGAACGGCTTGCCGCCTCGGGCTTCGATGGCTTCCATCCGAGCCTCTTGCAGCGGATGGTCGGGGACCGCGAACGGCAGCTTGGTGATGATCACGTTTTGCAGCGCGTCGCCGGGGACATCGACTCCTTGCCAGAAACTGTCGGCTCCGAAGAGGACCGCTCGCGGATCGCTGCGGAAGCGGTCGAGCAACATCGTCCGTTGCAGGCCGGCACCTTGGCAAAGCAGCGTGTAGTTCTGCGACGCAAACCACGGCGTCAGGCGGTTCGCGCAGGCTTGCAGCAGTTTGTAGCTGGTGAAGAGGACGAAGGCGCGGCCCTCGGTGGCATCGACGTGCTGTTTGATTTTCTCGCAGAGTTCAGCCTCGAACGCGGCGGCTTGTTCGTTTGGATCGGGCATCCGCGCGTGCAGGATCAGCTTGGCTTGCCGTCGGTAATCGAACGGACTGCCGAGCTTTTTCTCCAGTGACTTCGTCAACCCGATGCGAGCTTTCGCGTAGTCGAAGTTTTCACGCCCTGTCGAAAGGGTCGCGCTGGTGAGGATCACCGTCGGCACCTTCGCGAAGAGTTCGTCACGAAGCACCGGACCAACGTCGATCGGGCAACTGAGCAACTTCGTACTTTTGAATTTGCCGGTCGTTCGCTCAGCCCAGTAGACCGAACCTTCGATCTCTTGCCGTACCCAACTTTGGAGTCCGAGGCCGAGTTGTGTGCAGCGAGTCGCGGCGGCGGTGAACTCCAATTTGTCTGCTTCCTTCGGGAGGTTCGCAGCGTAGTCTTTGAGTTGCTTGGCGAGATCGAACAACTTCGGGGACACGTTGTTCGTGACGCTCGGTGGAGCTCGCAACCGCCCGTTGCCACTCGCGGACAATTGCAAGTTCTCCAGTTCCGAAAAGAATTCCGTGGCCTTGTGCCGCACTTCGTGGACAAGCATCTGCGACTTCAACAGCGGCTTCGGCGCGAGCAGCCCCTTCATCGTGCGATCGTTCCACAGTTTGTTGAGCTGGTAGTTGATCTGTCCGCTGGTGATCGACAAGCCCATGTGCTCGCCCGCGACCGCTTCGACCGTGTGTGCTTCGTCGAGCACCGCGATGTCGTAATCGGGCAGGATGCTGGCTCCCTCACGACGCACGGCGAGGTCGGAGAAGAACAGTGCGTGATTCACGACCAGAATATCCGCGTTCCAAACGCGGCGACGAGCCTTGAAGTAATGGCAGTCGTTGAACGTCGGGCACTTCTTGCCCAGGCAGTTGTCGCCATCGCTGACAACTTCGTCCCAGACCGGGCTGAGCGGTCGAAACGATAAGTCTTGCAGGCTGCCCTCGGTGGTCTTCGGAGCCCACTCGGCGAGTTGCTTGAGTTGTTCCGATTCCTGCGGATCGCCGAACAACAGTTGGCTCCGTTCGAGAGCCAGCTTCATGCGTCGCAGGCTGATGTAGTTCGAGCGGCCTTTGACGAGCACGGTCGAGAATTCGACCGGCA
>CAZILR010000421.1:0-3672 GCA_964539995.1 uncultured Planctomyces sp. | reverse complement strand
AAACTTTTGCCGACACCGGTGCCCGCTTCGACGATCAAGTGCGACTGTGTGCGGATGGCGCGCTCGACGGACTGAGCCATCTCCAATTGCTGCGGGCGAGACTCGTAGGTCGGCAGCCGCCTCGCGATGTGCCCCTCGTCGCCGAGAATCGAGCGAACATTGAGGCTCACAGCATCCTCTGAAAACCGACCATGCAGATGTCGTCGCTCTGTGGGCGTCCCTCGACGAACAACTCGACATCCGCGACCACCGCTTTGACGGTCTCATCAATTTTGGTCGGAGCCTTCGCAAAAAACTCGCTGAGCCGCTTGTTGCCGTAGATTTCGTTCGGTGCCCGCATCGCCTCGGTCACGCCATCGGTGAAAACCAACCAGGACTCACCGGGATTTAGATCGAACTTCGTTTGCTGAAATTTCTGATCGGCCAAGATCCCCAGCGGCATTCCTGATTCGACCGCGCCGATTGGATTGACCTTGCCCGAGACATCGCGACGCAGTGGCGACAAATGCCCGGCATTGACCAACGTCAGTTGATGAGACTGCGGGTCGATCACCATGATCAAACAGGTGATGAAACGGTGCCCCAATCCGCTCGTTGAAATCTCCGCATTCAGCCCCGTCATCGCGGACGCCGCATCGGGTTGGCTAATCAAGTGATAACGAACCGCCGAATACAATCGGGCCATCAACAAGGCTGCGGGAACCCCTTTTCCCGCAACGTCGGCCAAGGCCACTGCGAGGCGTCCGTTTGGCAGTTGGATGTAGTCGAAGTAGTCACCGCCGACGCGCTGCGCCGGTTCGTAGTAATCGGCGAATTCATAGCCGATCAGTTTGGGCCGCGCGTGCGGCAAAAAGCCGAGCTGCACCTGCGTGGCAAACTCGAGATCCCGTTCCAGGTCGCGCTGCTTCAAGGCTTGATGATAGAGGTACGCGTTCTCGACGGCCAAAGCGACTTGCATCGCCACACTGATCAGCAAGTCCAAGTCTTCGCTGCGGAACTGTGCTCCGACATCGTTGGTCGTGATCTGAATCACTCCCAGCGGACCCAGCTCGCGAGAGACCAAAGGCGCACAGATCATCGAGCGAATCCGCAACGATGACAGACTCTCGCTGGCTTTGAAGCGGCTATCTTCCAACGCATTCGCGCTCAAGATGCCTTCGCTGGTTTCCAGTGCTTTGCGAACGATCGTCATGCTGACGTGGACTTGATCGTCCGCGTCGGTTTTGCGCCGTGTCTTGGTGGCTTTGACGACCAGCTTCTTCTTCTGCTCTTCGCGGAGCATGATGAAGCCTTCGTCAGCCTGTTGGAAAATGCGGAACAGTCCTTCGAGCGTTTTGTCCAAGACCTGTTCCAGGCCCAGCGATCCAGAGAGGACTTTGGTGATCTCCAAAATCGCCTTGAGCTTCGTCTCCGGTTTGACGTTCAGCCGCAGATCGGATGACGAGCTGCCGGCATCAAGCGTGCTGATGATCGAGGAACGGTCGTCGTCCTCGTTTTTGGTACTGTGTTTGTTGTCTTCGCCTTCCTCGTCCGGGAGGGATTCCGGAGAATCTCCGAACATTCCCGTGGGGCCGACTTTGATTTCGGCATCTTCAATCGCCGCCCCGGGCTTCAGCAGCTTGCTGTCGGAGGGAGCGGCCAGCAGGAATCGAAATGCGAAATCGCAAACACGGACCACGTCCTTGTCCTTGAGTTCGCGGCGTCCTTCGACCAGCGTTTCATTGACATGCGTGCCATTGCGGCTGCGAAGATCCTCGACGAAGAAGTCGCCATGCACATCCACAATCTGAGCGTGGTAGCGGCTCACGGCGGCGTTCTCCAACACCACTTGGCAATGTGGATGTCGGCCAAACACGGTGCGATCCGATTGCACCTCGACAAGTTGGCCCGGAGATTTCCCTTTGAGCACTTCCAAGACAGCCACGATGAAATCAATTCCTTGATGAGCGGAATCTGCGAGTGCGGAAAAGCCAAGCTCGTTTAACCGGCAGCCATGCCGTCCGTCGTTCAACTGGGAGTTCTCTTTCCCGCCTGAAGAGCGTCGGATTCTAGCCACGTCGTCCCTGCGCAGGAAGAACGAACAAACCTCAGTGACAGCAAAGCTAAGAGGGTGGTCGTGGCTTGGGCGATACATCGGCCCCTCGGCCAGAAGCGCGATCACCGCGAGGCCGAGGACCATCTTCGGGATCGAGGCCGGAAGGTCGAGGTTGGCGTCGCAGCGCTTCGTTCAACCACTCGCCGAGCGGTCGCTGAATCGAATCTCCACGATTTCGCAGGTGCTGTCGGTCGATTTGCTCGGCGTCGGCGAGGTGTCCGGTCAGCGCGAGGTTCAAAGCTTGCCCCGCCCAAGCGGTGGCGACTGCGGATTCCGGCGCGTTCTTGGCCGCCAACACTTCCTCGCACAGGCGTTTCGCCTCCGCAAATCGTTGTTGGTGAATCAGTCGTGTAATCAATTCTTGACGCGCGATGTAGTTCTCAGGCTCACTTCCAGGAAAGTACAACAGCACAGCCCACCACGCGTCATCGGTGTTCGTGCGGCGAGCCAATTCCAATTGTCGAACGAGTGTCGGCTCGCGTTCGACGTGAGCCAACGGACCTCCCGCTGGATTCAGCGTTGTCGGTGTTCGTCGAGCGGATCGTGTTCCCGCCGCAGCCGTGACAGTTGCCAGTAACGCTCCCCACACGGCGAACGCGACCCACGGATGTGCTGAAGGACGTAGCCACGCCGACCAGTGTGACCCGGCAGAACTCGCGACTGCGCTGATCGGTGGAGACTCGACCGGCATCGTGAATTCGCTGTCGGACTCACCCCGTTTTTCGAGATCACGCAGTTCCTGCAATAACGATTGAGCAGATGCGAAACGCTCGTCCGGTGGCTTCGCCAGCATCCGCTGAATCAATCGGCAAATCGATGGCGAGAGGTCGGGACGTGAATCGGACAACGACGGTGGGAGAGTGTGAACTTGGTGATACGCGACCGCCAGCGCCGTCTCACCTTTGAAGGGTGGCCGTCCCGCCAGCAAGTGGTAGAACGTCGCTCCCAGCGAATACAGATCGCTGCGATGATCGACCTTCGAGCCTTGAACTTGCTCAGGACTCATGTAGAGCGGCGTCCCCATCGTCATGCCGGCCTGAGTCAGCCGCAGGTCGCCCCCCTGTGTGAGCTGCGCCAATCCGAAATCCACGACCTTCGCGACTCCCTTGCGAGTCAGCAGGATGTTCTCCGGCTTGATGTCGCGGTGGACGATCCCTTTCTCGGCCGCGGCTTGCAGCGCGGCGGCGACTTGCTTCAGCAGGTGCAGCGCGATTTGAGCAGCCGGCGGACCTTTCTTGAGGATGTAATCCCGCATGTTCATGCCAGCGACGTACTCCTGAGCGATGTACCGCACACCGTTCGACTCGCCGACCGCGTAGACCTGGACAATGTTGGGATGATTCAGCCCGGCCGTCGCGAGCGCCTCTTGCTCGAAGCGGCGGCGGCACGTCTCGTCCGCCTGGATGTCCGGCCGCATGACTTTGATCGCGACCTGACGTCGCAGCGACGTCTGCTCCGCCAGCCAGACTTCGGCCATCCCACCGCCACCAAGCCGCCGCAGCAGTCGGAACTCGCCGAGCATCTGATCCTTCAGATCGGCGACTCGCAGGAACCCGCTGACCGGCCGAACATCGGCA
>CAZILR010000420.1:0-5407 GCA_964539995.1 uncultured Planctomyces sp. | reverse complement strand
CCGAAGCCGCCACCTCCGGCACCGCCTCCGCCGCCAAACTGGGCGAAGCATGTTGCTGACGACAGGACAACGAAGAGAGCCGTGACGAGCGTCTGATGGATGCGTGACATGATCGACGGTTCCGGAAACAAAGATTTGAGAGAACGGCCATCAGCTCTCGGCTAACAGCCATCCGTTTTGAGTTCGCAGATGGCCCATTGGCCGAAGTTCTCTTCGACCTCGACTTGGATTGTGCTGATGTTCGCACCGGGCTGGGCCACGACCACGCTGCGCAGTCGAGTCGCGATCCACGCAGCGATCTCTTCGGCAGTCGTGTTCTCAACAGGGAGCAGAATGCAGTCCTCGCGTGGGAAGACCCAGCGGCGTCCCTCGAAAGTGGCGGTGACTTCACGCTCGTCGGACTGAACTCGAATTTGGCGATGCCGCGTCGGCAGCAGCACACGATGGTCCAATTCGTTGACGATCTTCTGCATCGCGTCGCGTAGAGCGATGAAGTCGAAGACGTACCGATTCTCATCGAGCGGCCCAGTCAGCTCGACGGCGGTACGCCAGTTGTGTCCGTGCAACCGCTCGCAGATGTTGCCGTTGAAGGTGATGAAATGCGCGGCGCTGAAAACGAGATGGTCTTTCGTCACTCGCACTCGGAATTTTATATCGCTCATGATCGCCTCCGGTTTGCGGTGCGATTGTCATGGCGACAGCAGGGTCCGAGCAAGCGCGGCCACTCAGAGGAATGTCCCTTCTGGCGGATCGGCGTCCGTTTCAAGCGTCGCCAATCCGAGGTCACTCGATTTCACTCGGCACCAAATACGCCGACTTGGCAGATGTCGTCGAAGTCCCGGAACAGACTCGGCGCGGGTGACGCCGGAGGCCAGAACTCGCGGCGAGCGATCCGCAGCGCGACTTGCCGGGCCTTTTCGTCCGCGTCCGCCAAATCACTTGCGGACCAGTCGGCCAATGAGTGGCCGACTCCCGCCAGATCCTTCGGCAAATTGATGTAGCCCAAGAGCGGCTCGTCCGGCAACGCCAGACTCCGAGCCAAGTGCCGATACAACGGCAGTTGCAGGTCGATCCAATCCCCCTTCTTCCGATGGCTCTCTTCCGGAGAATCGCCGCGGTCCCCTGATTTGTAGTCAAAGATGACCCACGCCCCGGACGACTCGTTGCGGTCGATGCGATCCAGCCGGCCATGCAGCCAGACGGAGACATCGTCGATCGGAAACGATGCGGGCGAGTCGTGTGGTTCTGGTCGGATCGAACGCTCGACGTGCTCGATCTTCCAACCTTCGCGCCGCCACTTCGCCTGCCAGATCGCGAAGACTTCCAGTCGCGACTCCATCTGCTTGAGCTGCACGTTCACGGCCGCTCGACGCCGTGCTCCGTAGCGCTCGTTCGCCACGTCGTTGAGCAATTGCAGCAGGCACTTTCGCAGCCGCTGCTCGTCATCCGAGCCGCGAGCGTCGGACTCACCGAACAATCGCAACACGTCGTGCAGCACGTTGCCGAACGCCAACCCGTCCAGTTCGACCGCGCGATCGTTGACCGATCCCAGATCCAGCACATGCCGCAAGAAGTACCGATAGGGGCAAGCGATGTACGACTTGAACTCGGTGACGTTGAGCGTCAGCTCGCGCTTCGACGTCAACAAGTCCGACATCCCGAACATCTCGGCGACGAATTCGGGACGCGGAACCGAAAGTGGAGAGTGGGGAGTGGGGAGTGAAGAGTTGACGGCAAGTGGCTCGGTGAGCGACGGCTCGCTCCCCGCTCCCCGCTCTTCACTCGTCACTCTCTCTCCCATCAACCGCAGCACGCGCTCCGGCAACTGTTCGGGATCAACCGCGAACAGCAGGCGGCTGGGAATCAGCGGACTCCCTTCGGCGTCGCGACGACCGACCAGCCACACGACCTCGCGCCGCGTCTGTTGCAGCAACGTCACGGCGTACGCATCGCGGGCGTAACGCCGAGCGTTGTCGTTCAAACCCAGCCGACGGCGCAGATCGTTCGGAAGGAACAGATCGGAGTTCAAGCTCGTCGGCACGAAGCTCTCGTTGAACGACGTGACAATCGCGGCCGGCGTGTCATCCAGCGGCAACTCCAGCCAGCCGAGCAATTCGACCGCGTCGGGCGCGGCCTCCGGCGGCACAGGCTCGTCGGACATGCGTCGCACGGCACAGCGAATCGCATCCGCCGCAGCCACCGATGGAGCGACCGACGGCGGCACCTCCGCCAACTCGTCGAGCACTTTGTTGAGTTCCCTGAGCGAGGCGATCAAGACTCGCCCCTCATTCGCCGAGTCATCGACTTCACGACCGCCGTAGACGGACGACACCCACGCTCGCAGCGGCTCGGCCCAGGTATTCAACGGTCGGGCCGCGATCCGCAGCGGTGCGAGCAACTCGCGCACATGGCTGAGCACTTCGTGGGTCGCGTCGCTCCGCCCACGTCTGCGCCGAGCTTGCGTCTTTTTGGGCTGCTCCAGAATCGAAAGCAGCGTGTCCGGTCCCAACGGCAGGTGATCGCAGAACGATTCGTCGAGGGCATTCAGATTCACTTGCCCGGCCAAGCATTCATCGAGATCCGGATGCCGCACCAGCGACGCGAAGCCCTCGAATCGCCCACGCTCCAGAACTTCCGCAACCGCCAGCAACAACCGACATGGGCCAGAGTCCGACAACTTCGTCCCTTCGATCCAGCGAGTCGTCACGCCGCACGCCGCCAGTTGTCGCTCGATGAACGAACCCTGACGTTCGTCCGTTAACCCGATGACAATTTCGTCGGCTCGGAATCGCCCACCGAAAGCCGACAACTCACGAGCCACTTGCTCGGCCTGCTCGGCCGGTCCTTCGCACACGCGAACTCGCTCCGATGGAATGTCGATCGGCGCTTCGCACCATCGCTCAGGCAACAGGCAGCCGTGCGCGTCGAACCAATCGGCCCTTTCTTGCGGTGCGGCGATCAACGCCGTGACCCGATCGGCGACAAGGTCGAGAATCTGCCGCGTCGCCTGATTCATATCGACCGTGCCCACCAGCACGAGATCGCGATCCGTATGCGGCTCGCGACGCCGAATCGACTCCAGTCGTGCGGTTTGGACATCCCACAAGCTCAACTCATCAAGCGTTCGCAGGTACGCGGCTTGAACTTGTTGCAGTCCCTTCCAGCGAGTCGCCTCGACGCTTCCCGGTTCGTCGCGGCCAAGCCGGACGACGTCGCCGAAATCGCGACCATCCGCCGCCAACTCGCCGTGCTGTCGCCACAGCAACGATCCCATCGCCCACCAAGCCAGCGCGTCATCGTCAGCGGGTGGTCGCGGAACGATTTTCTTCAACAGGTCGGGCTTCGATTCTCGCAAGACCTTCGCCCAAGTCAGTTGTTGCACGAGGTCGCTCGCCAGCGGACGCTGCAACGGATACAGCTCCTCCGGCAACGCCCCCAAGGTTTCGATGCGCGGCGGCGTCAGTCGTTGACCGTCACGCTCGGCCCGCAGCACCAGCCATTCGAGCAATCGCCGTCCGGCCCGCCGCCCCGGAACAACCACGATCACTCGGCTGAGATCGAATTCGCCGCGCCCCGCGTATTTCTGAGCAAGCCATTCGGCAGCCGACTCCAGCAACGGTCGCTTCCAGCCCAAGAACTCGCTCGTGATCGACGTCGTCATGGGGACGAATTGTGAGGCTGCGTCACCACGATTGCCAGCCGCGCCAAGGCACATCGCGGCCTTGAGCGGTCCTGGTCACGACGAGGCTTTCGCTCGGCCGGGAAAGGCCGATGGCGGCCAGCCCATCACTCGTTTGAATATCGTCGAGAAGACGAACGGATTTTGGTAGCCGACGTCGCGAGCGATCGTGTCGATCTTCGCATCGGTTTGTAGCAGTTCGGCCGCGCGCCGCATCCGCAGCCAGATCAACTGCTGTCGCGGACTGCGGCCAAGCTCGCGCAGGCACAACCGCTGAAGCTGCTTTTCACTCAAGTGAACTCGCCGAGCCATTTCGGTGATCGTCCACGGATCGGACAGCGACGCCGCGACTTCCTCCCACAACGCCCACAGCCGCGAATCCATCTGCGCCGGCTGAGCGAACTGCATCACATACGAGTGAATCAATTCAGCCCAACGCTCGGAAAATGTTCCGCCGTTTGAGCACTCGCGATGCAGGCCCAAGATCGCGAGCCTCAGCGGTTCCGCATCGAACTCGGCGACGACCGGCGTGCGGGCCGAGGCCAGCGGCTTTTGACCGGCTCGCTCTTGATAACGGACCCAACAGAAATCCCAGCGCTTGCCGGGCGGAGTTTGAAACGCCTGCATCGTGCTCGGTGGGAGCAACATGGCTCGACCGGGACTGCATCTTGCCCAACGGCCGTCGATCAGAACTCGGCCCTCGCCACCGAAGCTCGCCAGGAAATAACTACCGCCCAACCGCGTGCGAACGATCTCGAACGGAGCCGGCATGTGAGCCACCGCCAAATGTCGGATTTGAAAATTCGTCAGTGGTCGGCAAACCGGAGCATCTTGCAGCCAGTCGCGGGAATCCTCAGCATTGGACCGCACGATCCAGGCCTCCGCTTTCGGCGAGCGGATGTCGGTTTCAGAGAGATTGAAGTCGCGTCCGGGCATGGCGAGAAGGTATCCACGCGATACATTGCCGACCATCGACAGCAAAGCCAATCATCCGTACCGCGACCGTCAGGGAGCGGCCAGCCTCGTCGCATCGGCCGCTCCCTGACGGTCGCGATACGGCCTCAGAACAAGGCACCCGCATGACCCGTACTTTGATCCGTCTCTTCAGTCTCGGATTGACGCTCAGCGCGTTGATGGCGACCGGTCTTCGCGCCGAGTCTCCGACGGCGGCCGACGTCGCATTCTTCGAGAAGGACGTGCTGCCAATCCTCAAAGCCAACTGCTTCGCGTGTCACGGCTCGGAGAAAAAACTGCAAGGCGGGCTGAAGCTGACCAGCCGCGAAGACATCCTCAAAGGAGGCGAGAGCGGCCCGGCGTTCGATTTGAAGAAGCCTGAAGAGAGCTTGATCCTGATGGCGATCAACTACGACGGCATCATGATGCCGCCGACAGGCAAGTTGTCGAAGGCGCAAATCGACACGCTGACGAAGTGGGTCACGCGCGGTCTGGCATGGTCCGAGAAAGCGGCATCAGCGGCGACAAAAGCTCATGGAGCACCAGTCGTCGATGACGAGGCTCGCAACTTCTGGGCATTCCGGCCAGTCGTGCGGCCGACTGTCCCGCAAATCAAAAATCAAAAATCGAAAATCGAAAATCCCCTCGACGCCTTCGTGCTCGCGAAGCTCGAAGCGAATGACGCTCGTCCCGCACCGACGGCCACGAAAGAGACGTTGTTGCGGCGACTGTTTTACACGCTGACCGGCTTGCCTCCGTCGCCGAAGGACGTAT
>CAZILR010000419.1:3466-5408 GCA_964539995.1 uncultured Planctomyces sp. | reverse complement strand
CGCAAGACCGGCCTGCTGGGAGGCGTGCGGATTGATTACGCATCCGCCGACATCGTCATCGCCGTGGACGACGAAGAGGTCAAGACGCAGGACGATTTCCTGAGCGTTGTCGAAGCCAAGCATCCCGGCGATCAGGTCGTGCTCACGGTTCTGCGCGATGGCAAGAAAGCGAATGTCTCCGTGACGCTTGGTGGACCGAACCCGGAGAAGTAACGTAGGGTGGGTCGAGTCATCGAGACCCACCACACAAATCGTTGAAGGCATGGTGGGTCTCGCGATGCTCGACCCACCCTACGCCAGCACTTCGCGAACGACTCGGCCATGCACGTCGGTCAGACGGTAGTCGCGGCCTTGAAAGCGGAATGTCAGACGCTCGTGATCGAAGCCCAGGCAGTGCAGGATCGTCGCGTTGAGGTCGTGGATGTGGACTGGATCGCGGACGATGTTGTAGCCGTAGTCGTCGGTCTCGCCGTGGACGACGCCCGGCTTGATCCCTCCGCCGGCCAGCCACATCGAGAAGCAGCGGCCATGATGATCACGGCCATAGTCGGCTTGCAGTCCGCCCTGGCCGTAGACCGTGCGGCCGAACTCACCGCCCCAAATGATGAGCGTATCTTCGAGCAACCCGCGCTGCTTGAGGTCGCGAATCAGCGCGGCCTGCGGTTGATCGACGTCGTGACATTGCTTCGGAATGTTCGTCGGCAGCGAGCCGTGATTGTCCCAGCCGCGATGATAAAGCTGGACGAAGCGGACACCTCGTTCGAGCAACCGCCGCGCGAGCAGACAGTTCGCAGCGAACGTCCCCGGCTTGCGGGACTCTTCGCCGTACAACTCGAACGTCGCGGCAGATTCCTTCGAGAAGTCGATCAACTCCGGCACGGAGGTTTGCATCCGAAACGCCATCTCGTACTGCGCGATGCGCGTCGTGATTTCCGGATCGCCGGCTTTCGCGTGTTCAATCTCATTGAGCTTCGCGAGACCGTCGAGCATCTTGCGGCGCAATTCGCGGTCGATGCCGGGCGGGTCGGAGAGATACAGCACCGGATCGCCGCTACCGCGCAGCTTCACCCCTTGGTGGCTGGTCGGCAGAACCCCGCTCCCCCACAAGCGGTCGAGCAATCCTTGGTTCGCATCCTTCCCGCTGCCGTGCGAAATCAACACGAGAAACGCCGGCAAGTCGTCCGCCTCGCTGCCGAGTCCGTAACTCGCCCACGCTCCGAGTGACGGTCGGCCCGGCTGCTGCGAGCCGGTTTGAATGAACGTGATCGCGGGGTCGTGATTGATCGCCTCAGTGTGCATCGAGCGGATCAAACACAACTCGTCGATGACTTGGCCGGTGTGCGGCAGCAGTTCGCTGAGCCATGTCCCGTTCTGCCCGTACTGCCGAAACGCGAACTTCGGAGCGATCACCGGAAAGCTTTTTTGCCCCGACGTCATCCCGGTCAGACGCTGTCCCTGTCGGATCGAGTCGGGTAGCTCGGAACCGTGCAGCCGCCTCAACTCCGGCTTGTGGTCCAGCAGATCGAGATGGCTCGGCCCCCCCGATTGGAAGAGGTAGATGACTCGTTTCGCCGTCGGCACAAAGTGCGTGCGGCCAGGTTGTGTTGCTGTCGAGGCCAAGCCCTCGCGCAAGAGCATTGTCGCGATGGCCGCCGTGCCCAGCGCAGCTCCGGTTCGACCGCAAAAGTGGCGACGAGTAACACGCTCGCGATGTTCTGGAATCGGGTGCATCGCTGACCTCGTTGTGCGTTCGCGTGAGAGTCGTTGTCGGCAGTGAAGATAACAATTGAGGACCGAGCCGCAACGACCATGAGATTCGTAGCGACGGCCTTTATTTGCCGTCGAACCGCGCGACGGCCAAGAAAGGCCGTCTCTAATTACTCGCTGATCGCGGCGGGGACGTAGGTGCCATCGACGTTGCAGTAGGTGCCGGGCTCGGGCT
>CAZILR010000419.1:0-3456 GCA_964539995.1 uncultured Planctomyces sp. | reverse complement strand
GATCAGCGAGCCGATGACGAGCAGCACCGGGAAACGAACCAACTCCAGCGGTTCGAACGCCAGCGGGTTGACCAGGATGCCGCTGCGGACTTCGATGATCGGGCTGGCGATCGCGACCAAGCCGTGGCCGAGCAGCAAGCCGATCGCTCCGCCGCCGAGGCACAGCAGCGCGGATTCGGCCAGGATGATCGTGAAGACCGTTTCGCGCCGAGCACCGAGTGCCCGCATGATGCCGATCTCGCGGCGGCGGTCGGCCATCGAGTTGTAGATGCTCACGAAAATGCTGACCGCCGAGACGACGATGATCAGGCTGGTCAGCGTCAGGAGCATCAACTTGATGTTGTCCACGATCATGGTCATCAGCCGCTTCATCGGGAAGATCGGGTTGACCGCCATCGCCCGGACGTCCTCGTTGATCTCGCCCGCCAAGGCGATCGCGGCGACGGTGGACTTGGTGCGGACGAAGATGGCGGTGACTTCTTTTTGCTCGTCGAGCAGTTCGTGGTCGTGGTCGTGCCCATGATCGTGTCCAGCGTGATCGTGAGCTTTCTTCGGTTTCTCGGCCTTGTCGCGAAGTGACTGCGGCACGGGGTAGCGGAATTTCTCCAGCCGATCGACCGCCTCCTTCAGCGGCTTCTCGTGGCCGGAGATCGCCCAAAACCCGGCGAGGCTGACGAAGACCGAGCGGTCATTCGGCGTCCCGGTCGGAGCCAGCACGCCAACGACGCGGAACTTCTCGTCGTGAACGTGATCGCTCTCGGCTCCGCCATGCACCAGTTTGAATTCGCTGCCGATGTTCCAACCGTTTGTGGCGGCGACTCGTGAGCCGATCACGGCGTCCCACGGCGTCTTCAAGAACTCGCCGCGCACGCGAAACGGTTTGTTGTAGGCGTAGTCGAGATCGAAGAACTCCGGAATCGTGCCGACGATCGGAAAGGCCCCTTGCTCGGTGACGTCGCCAATCGCGATTGGGACCGCCTTCTCGACGGCGCGATGTTCCTTCAACTCTTTGTAGAAGAGGTACGGAAGCGGTTCGCCCGGTCGGTCGA
This sequence comes from uncultured Planctomyces sp., assembly GCA_964539995.1. Lineage (GTDB taxonomy): Bacteria > Planctomycetota > Planctomycetia > Planctomycetales > Planctomycetaceae > SXKJ01. Next base: position 2,407 of record CAZILR010000419.1, on the reverse strand, counting down.
GCCGATAAATCGCGCTCAGCGCGAGACTCAGGTCACTCCCCTTTGGGCCGACGACGAGGTTGAATCCGAAGCTCGGCTGACTGAAGAGGTCGCTGACCACGCCGTTGATGACGAGCACAGCGACCATCAGCATCACGCCGAGCGCGACGCTGAGCGCGGTCAGGCTGGACGAGAGCAGCCGCTGCTTGATGCTTTTGATGGCGATGGTGACGAGGTTCATCAATAGTCTCCGACAGTCGGCGTCACAGCGTGCCGCCGATGCTCGTATGAAATTTCAGGATGATGAGCACATAAGGGATGAAGGCCAAAACACAGAACAACAGGCCAAGTCCAATTCCGAGAATCAATCTTTTTCTCGGCTCTTGCTTGTCGAGAAAATGCCAATTCATCCAACAACTCACCGGGATCACAGACCACATCACAAGAATCAAAAGTGGACGGATGGCGTAATCCAAGAGGACACTCGGATGAAATCTCGCTCTCACATCAAGGTAGTCCCCCACCATGGCGATCCCGGTGAACGCCACAAACAAACCAACATTCGCTGCGAAGTAGCGCATTCCGTGTATGCCAAAAGACCTTGAAACCGGGTCACGCAACGGCAGGCTGATTGAAGTCGCTGAGTTTTTCGATGCGGCCAAATCTCGAAGCGACGTCGGGAGAATGTGTCACCAGCAACAGCGAGACGTTGTTCTCTCGACAGGCGTCGCGGATCAGATCGAGGATTGTGTTTTGGTTGGCGATATCGACGCTGGCGGTTGGCTCGTCGGCCAGCAGTAGCGACGGATGGTTGGCGAGTGCTCGCGCGACGGCGACTCGTTGCTGTTCGCCGACGGACAACTGCGGCGGGCGGTGGTGAAGGCGATGGCCGAGTCCGACGCGGGTCAGCAGATCGGTTGCGCGGTGCAAGTCGGTCCCCTTGCCGGAGAAGCACATGCCCAGCAGGACATTTTCGAGGGCTGAGAAAGCCGGCAGCAGATTGAACGTCTGGAACACGAAGCCGATTTTCAGTGCTCGGAAGCGATCGCGGCTTGGCTCGTTGAGGCCGGTGACATCGACGTTATCGATGACGACTCGGCCGCTGTCGGGTGAGGTAATGCCGGCAATGACGTTGAGCAGCGTCGTCTTGCCGCCGCCGCTGGAGCCGATGAGGGCGACTTGCTCGGCAGTCTGCAACTCGAAGCGCGGCACGTTGAGCACGGGAATTCGTCCGCCGCCTGGCTCGCGATAGCTCTTCTTGAGGTTGTCGAGCACCAAAGACATGCCGCCTCCGTGATATTCGTGGGGCAGGTTTTCAACCTGCCAAGCCGCCAAAGAACGGACAGGTTCAAAACCTGCCCCACGACGGCGGGTCGGATTGTGTTCGGGGTGTGAATACGCCGCAAGCCGCTCGTGCGTGAGGCGACTTTGTGGAGTTGCCGAAGTCTCGCCGATAGACTGCTTCGCTCGTGCGACGGCGATTCGTCGCGGCAACGATTTTGATCGACAACAAAGGTGACACGATGGTGGTTCCGGTGATTGCTCCGGGAAAGACGAAACTGGGTTGGATTGGCACCGGCGTGATGGGCAACAGCATGGCCGGACATTTGCTCGCGGCCGGTTTTGCGGTTTCGGTGTACTCGCGAACGAAGGCCAAAGCCGAGGCATTGATCGGCAAAGGAGCCGGGTGGGCGGATTCGCCGAAGGCTCTCGCTCAGCAGAGCGACGTCATCTTCGCGATCGTCGGATTTCCCAGCGATGTCCGCGAGGTGATGCTCGGCGAGAACGGAGCGTTGGCGGGATCGAAGCCCGGAAATGTGCTCGTGGACATGACGACCAGCGAACCATCGCTGGCGGTCGAAATCGCGGAGTCCGCGAAGGCCAAGGGCGTGTTCAGCGTCGATGCGCCGGTCTCCGGCGGCGACATCGGAGCCAAGAACGCGGCTCTGTCAATCATGGTCGGCGGCGACAAAGAGGTCGTCGATGCCTTGCAGCCCTGCTTCGCCGCGATGGGCAAAACGATCATCCATCAAGGCGGTCCAGGTGCTGGCCAGCACACCAAGATGGTCAATCAAATTCTGATCGCCAGCAACATGGTCGGCGTCTGCGAGGCGTTGCTGTACGGCTACAAATCGGGTCTCGATCTGGAAACGGTGATGAAATCGGTCTCGGTCGGAGCGGCGGGAAGCTGGTCGCTGTCGAATCTCGGCCCACGCATCATGGCGAACAATTTTGATCCGGGCTTCTTCGTCGAGCACTTCATCAAGGACATGGGCATCGCTCTCGACGAAGCTCGGCGGATGAATTTGTCACTGCCGGGTTTGGCACTGTCGAATCAGTTGTATCTGTCGCTGAAGGCCCAAGGCGGCGGACGGCTCGGCACACACGGGCTGCAACTGGCACTGTCGAAGATGGCGGGAATTGATTG
>CAZILR010000418.1:0-5410 GCA_964539995.1 uncultured Planctomyces sp. | reverse complement strand
ATGGCCGGCGAACAGGTAGTGGTTGTGGAGCGGGCTGCACCGTAGCAGTCGCTGTCCGGTTCGTTTGAACCAAACCACTTGAAGGATCACGCTGAGCGTTTCGACGACGAACACACCGCCGACGATGACCAGCAGGAACTCTTGCTTGGTCACGAGCGCCGCCAAGCCCAGCAGAGCACCGATCGGCAGCGAGCCGGTGTCTCCCAGGAAGACTTGGGCCGGATGGCAATTGAACCACAGAAAACCGAGCATCGCGCCCACCAACGCTCCGATCACGATCGCCAGTTCACCCGCGCCGGGGATGTGCGGGATGCTGAGGTATTCGGACAACGTCTTGTGTCCGGCGAGGTACACCAACACTGTGAAGGCCGAGCCGGAGAAGATCGTGCAGCCACTGGCGAGGCCATCCAGGCCATCGGTCAAGTTCACGCCGTTCGAACTGCCGGCCATCACCAGAATCGCCCAGAAGATCCACGCCGTTCCGAGGGATACGCCGAGGTTGCCAATCGGCCAGATGACTTCCCACTGTTGCGGAAGTCCTCCCTGTTGGTAGTACAAGGCAACTGCGATGCCGAGCGACATCACGATCTGCCACGCCATCTTGGTGCCGGCCTTCAGCCCGTTTCGTGATGTCCGCAGTTTGATCCAATCGTCGGCGGCACCCAACGCTCCGAAGCCGATCGTCGCGGCCAGGCCGAGCATCACATAAACATTAGACAGGTCGCCCCACATCAGTGTGGCGAGCGCGACGGCTCCCATCACGAACAGTCCGCCCATCGTGGGTGTGTTGCTCTTCGTGGCGTGCAGTTCGTTGAGCTTTTCCGAATCGCTGCCGATCCGCTCGCGGAATCGGCGTTGCAACAGCCGAATCGCCAGCGGGCCAAAGAGCATGCACAGCAGAAACGAAGTCCCGCCCGCGAGAGCCGTGCGTGCCGTCAGGAACACGCGCGAGTCGCCGGAGAAAAGCTGCTCGAACCGTTCGAGCAACGGAGCAAAATGTTGGAGCCAGACGAACATGGTGGGGGAGGGGCGAGGGGTTAGGGACGAGGGGCGAGGAGCTGGAACGCCGAGGCTGAAGTCTGAGGCATTACTCGCCCCTCGCCCCTCGCACCTAGTCCCTCTGTCTTCTCACGCAGCCACTCGACGACTCGTTCCATGCGCATGCCGCGCGAGCCTTTCACGAGCAGGACGTCTCGTGGTTCGAGGATGCAATCGAGGACGGTCAGCAGAATCTCGAAGTGATCGCATTGCGCGAGCTGGCTGGGACGCAGACCGCCATCGAGTGCTCCGCGGATGACGTGCTCGGATTGTTCGCCGAAGACGAGCAAGCCATCGACGTGTGCTTCAGCCGCTGCGAGGCCAAGTCCGAAGTGAGCCTGCTCGGTGTGCGAGCCAAGTTCCAGCATGTCGCCGGTGATGAGCAGTCGCTTGTTGGCTCCTTGCCAGTCGCGGAGCGTTTCGCAGGCGGCGCGCATTGAGGCGGGATTGGCGTTGTAGGTGTCGTCGATCACCGTCCAAGAGCCGATTTGATGCACTTGGCAACGTCCCGGCGCGGATTGGAAGTTCGCGAAGCCAGAGGCGATCTCTGACGAGGTGAGTCCGATCTCACGAGCGATCGCCAGCGCGGTCAAAGCGGCTCGCAAGAAGTGACGACCGGTGACGGGGACTTCATATTCGACGTGATCGACTTCAAACGTCAGTCGTTGATTGGCGACTCGGACGTTCGTCGCTTGGACGTGATTGCCGTCCGACTCACCGACGAAGAGCACCGGACAGCTTGAACGATCCGCCATGCCGCGTGTCACCGGATCGTCTCCGGGAAGGATCGCGAAGCCGGTTGCCGGCAACGCTTCCAGCAGTTCGCCTTTGCCGAGCACGATTTGCTCCGGCGAGCCGAAACCCTCGACGTGCGCCAATCCGATGCCGGTGATGACGCCGACTTCCGGCTGAGCAATCTCCGCCAGCATCGCGATCTCGCCCACGGCCGAGGCACCCATTTCGAGCACCGCGAACTCGTGGCCTTGATCCAGTTCGAGCAGGCTCAGCGGCAGGCCGATGTGGTTGTTGAAATTCTTCAGGCTGCGAACTCCGGGATGCGCGGCCGAAAGCACGGCGTGGATCATCTCGCGAGTCGTCGTCTTTCCGAAACTGCCCGTGACTCCGACGACCAGTCCCTCCTGTTGCGAGCGATACCAGCGAGCGAAATCGGCCAACGCAGTCAGCGTGTCTTCAACGACGATCAACGGAGGAACGGGACCGTGTCCCGATCCGCTCTTCCAGGCTTCTTGAACTTGAGCAAGTCGATCGCGCCGCACGATCGCCGAACTCACCCCGCGATGGCGAGCTTCGACCAGAAATTCATGCCCGTCGTGGTGTTCACCACGCAGTGCCCAGAACAAATCACCCGGCCTAGCCATCCGCGAGTCAATCACCACTCGGCCGATGCTGGCATTCGCGTCGTGGCAGCCGATCAACTGCCCGCGCGTCGCGGCCGTCAGAGAGGAGAGTGATGCGTTTGTCATTTGACCTTGGCACTTCCAGGCTCAATAGCGTCCGTATCGAAGTCCACAGCGATGCGGTCTCGGTCGTCCTTGAATCGTGTCATCTTGAGACGGGCGCTCTCGCCATCGAGACCGTCGATCGCGATTCGTTCTCCGCGCTGAAGAACGATCGTCGGATCATCGGAGGAAACCGTGATCACTTCCTCGTCGATTTTCGTCGGCGGTGAGCTTGCCGAACGAAGTGCCGCACAGCCACAAGCGACCAACGCTGCAATCAGGAAATACGGCATCCGACGGGACGTCATCGCGAGCCTCGTTGTTCAACCAAAGCGCCAATCGGTTCGGACAACGCCGCCCGCACGACTTCGCGGTCGTCGAACGGAAAGCGCTGCGTGCCGATGATCTGTTCGGTTTCGTGTCCCTTGCCGGCGATCAGCACGCAGTCGCCGGGGTGAGCTTCAGCGAGCGTCCAGGCAATCGCGGCTTTGCGATCCGATTCGATGTGCAGTGGTGGGAAGCTGGGAGCGAAGCCGGCCAGGATGTCTTCGATGATCCGCTGCGGGTCTTCCGTGCGCGGGTTGTCGCTGGTGACAACGATCAGATCCGCGCCGAGCACCGCTTGCGCCATCTTCGGCCGTTTGGAGCGGTCGCGGTCGCCGCCGGCTCCGAAGACCACGATGACTCGCTTCGAGCAAAGCTGCCGCAGATTCGAGACGCATCGTCGCAGCGCGTCTTCGGTGTGGGCGAAGTCCACGAACACGTCGAATGGCTGGCCGACATCGACTCGTTCGAGCCGTCCGGGGACGGCCGGCAGTAGTTCGATGCCGAGCGCGATCGTCTTCAGGGGCACTCCGAAATGATGCGCGGCGGCGGCGGCGGCGAGAGCATTCGCGACGTTGTGCCGGCCGATCATCGGGATCAAGACGGACTCGGCTCCCCCGCCACAACCGAGGACGAATTGCGTTCCGGCGGTCGATTCTTTGACGATCGTCGCGGTCACGTCCGCCTCGTGATCAATGCCGAAGGTCACGAGGCGACTGCCGAGACCGACTCGCCGCGCGATCGTGGCGCTGCCCGCATCGTCGGCATTCAGCACGAGCACGCCGTCCGGTTTGAGGTGCTCGGCGATGCGTGTCTTCGCGGTGAGGTATTTCTCGAAGTCCTGGTGGTAGTCGAAGTGGTCCTGCGTGACGTTGGTCACGATGGCGACATCAAGCTGCGTCCCGCAGGCGCGGCCTTGATCGAGTGCGTGGCTCGAAAGTTCCATCGCGGCGTGAGTCGTTCCGCTCGCGACCATCGCCGCCAGCCAGTTGGAAAGGACTTGTGAATCGGGTGTCGTCAGGCCCGCTCGTTCGCGGCGTGAGCCGTCGCTGTATTCGATCGTGCCGAGCACTCCGGTCGGATATCCGGCCGCTCGCAGGATTGAGCGGATCAGAAACGTCGTCGTCGTCTTGCCGTTCGTCCCGGTGACTCCCGCGACTTTCAAAGTCCGCGACGGATACCCCGCGAGCGCATCACACAGCAACGCGAACGCTCGACGCACATCGGGCACGACACACTGCGGCACCGGCAAGTCGGGCAGTTCGCGGCTGAGCAGCAACGCCTCGGCACCGCGCAGTACGGCGTCGCGAGCGAACTCTTCGCCGTTACGTCGTGTGCCGGGGATCGCGGCGAACAGCACACCGGGGCTGACCATCTCACTGCGCTCGGTTGTGTGCGTGACGAGAACATCGTCATCGCCGACAAACTGCGCGTGCGGAAGCAGAGCCTTGAGGCTGACTGGCGAATGTGGATTGGATGCGGGCACGTCGTGGCCTCCTTGCCGTGGACGTGAAATGACGAGACCTGAGTGGGGGCGGGATTCTCGACAATCACCCAGATGGGTCAAGCCGAGTTTCGGTGGCGTTGCAGGTGGCGACGCACGGTTTTCAAGCCGCGCAGCGTCGAACCAATGACTCGGCCCGCCACGCGGTTGAGCGTTCGTGGCGTAGCCAGAGCACGAGCTTCCGCGAATGTGAGGAATTCTCGGTGATGGTCGGCGACGAACTGCTCGACGCGGCGGATTTGGCCTTCGGTCATCACGTTGATGTGTAGGCAAAACGTCTGAACTCCGAGCGGCAGCACGCGAGGATTCGCCAGCCACTGCGGCAGGAAGATCAAACCGTGCTCGATCGACGGCCACAATGAGAAACCGTCAGTCACCGTCGTGAAGCCGAGTTCGCGGAGCGCTCGCAACGTCAACCGATCAAACGAATGCGAAGGAGCCATGAACGTCTCGCAGCTCAGGCCATGCTCGCGAAGAACGCGTTGCCCGCGCGCGAGTTTGTCGAACTGCTCCTCGAACGGCAGACCGGCGAACTCGCTCAGACCGTTGATTCCTATCAGGCCGCAGTCGTTCGTGACGTAGACGTGCTGGAATCCGTGCTGAGCAATCTCCCAGCCACGCGCTTGCAGTGAGCGGATCTGCTTCCAGAAGTCACCGGCGAATTCCGGAAACTGTCGCAACTGCGGATCGTGATTGTCCGGAATCACGCCGATCAGCGGTTGAATGCCGAACTCATCGAACACACGCGCCAGCCGCTCAAACCGCGGCCAGTCCATGTGCGGAGCGATGTCGTCCAGACGAATGAGATACCGAGCGGTCATGGGTGCGATGTTAGGTCCACCGCGAAAAACAGGTCAATTCGCGTTTGCCGCTCGACGGACTTATCCTCTCGCAGATTTTCGTGGCTTGAGGACTTCCGAGATGAGCCGATTGATCCTGGGATCACGCTCCCCGCGCCGTCGCGAATTGCTGGAGATGCTTGTGCTGCCGGAGTCGATCGACGTCCGGCCGCCGCGTTCGTCCGATGAGTTGGACTTCGAGGGGCTGACGTCGTGGCTGGAGATTGCTCAGCGATTGCAGCGGA
>CAZILR010000417.1:0-5429 GCA_964539995.1 uncultured Planctomyces sp. | reverse complement strand
ATCTGGGTGACTCGCGGCAAGATCGAAGCCAGCGATCCGGAGATGCTAGTCACGCCTCTGCCATCGAACGCGATTCGGCTGGCCGAGAGCAACGATCACATGGGCAACTTCTTCGACAGCATCAAATTGCGCAAGCCCCCGATCTGCGAGGCGGAAATCGGCCACCGCTCCGCGACCGTCTGCCATCTCGGAGTGATCTCGCTCCGCTTGGGTCGTAAGTTGCAATGGAACCCACAGGCCGAGCAATTCGTCAACGACGACGACGCCAACCGCTGGCTCAAACGCGAACTCCGCAAGCCGTGGAGCTATGAGTCAGTGTGACGCCCCGTCGGTTTTCAAGCGGCGAGATGTTCGCGGCGGGGACTTCAACGCGAACGCAGTTCGGCCAGACGTGGCTTGAGTCCTGCGATTTGACGCGGAGGGCCGCAGCATGTGTTGTGGCCGTTTTTCATCACGCCTCGTCCACCGCGATTTCGTTCTCTTCTTCAAGATCGTCGTACACGCTCTCGATGAATTCCTGATCTTCGTCGGACATCGAGATGCTCTGCCGATATTGGAGCGCTTCGGCATCAACCAGGTAATCGATCTCGCCGTGGTGTTCTTTGACGATTTGAAAGATCGTTTCGATGTCCGCCTTGAAGAACTCCTTGCGCGGGTTCGTTTTGTTGATTCGCGTTTTGTGCAGCGTGCGGTGCAAAGCATTTTCGAGCGATGGAGCATCGTTACAGGAAATCATCGCATGAACGTCGAAGGGAAACGGGACCGAAGCGTCACCAAGTTCCTTGACTCGATCAAGCGGTTCAAGCCGTCGCGTCATGCCGACTTTGAACACTCCTTCGCCGAACGATCCGATGTTTGAGATGACATACACATGACCCGATTTCGTGAGCTGTGCTTGTGAGATCGCACGCTGCGATTTTGCCTCCGATTCCGCGAGTCGTGCCTTCAAGCGTTCTACTTCTTCGCTGTGCTGATCCTTGGCGTCTGCAAGTGCTTTTGCCAATGCGGTCTTGATCGCTTCGCGTTCTCGCTCCAATTGCTTCAGTTCGCGGTCGATCTCCTTTTGACGCATTTGCTCTTCGCGAATCTGTGCCTTGATACGAGCTTGTTCTTCACGCTCGAAGGCGGCACGGACAGCCTTTTGGTACTCCGACTTCAAGTTGGTAAACAATGCCGATTCTTCGACCTCAGTCACGTCGAATCCCGCCTTGCGAATCCGTTCAATGACATCCTGAAGACGTTGTTTACAAGTCGCAAAGTTATTCGGATTGAGCGAAGCGCAGATCCATTTGACGGTGTCTTTCAAATAACGGCTTCCGACGTCGTTGATTTTCTCGTCAAGAGATTCCTGTGTTTGACGCTGTTGATCGCGGTCCAATTGCAGCTTTCGGACCTCGACAGCAAGGTTGCGAAGATCAGATTTCAAAACCGCATTTTCGTCTTGGAGTTCTGTGAATGTAATAAAGCCTTTGCTGAATGCCTTCTGCCGGGATTCGAGTTCGGCCTGTGCGGTGTTCAGTCGTGTTTTCTCTTCTTCGCATTCTTTGGCTAACAAACGGACTGCCTTTGTCTCTTTCTCCAACGTCTTTCGCTTCGCATCGACGACGAAGTAAATGCAACCCGCCCCAGCAGCAAATCCCAGAATAACGATCACGAGGTATTCCATCGGTCACTCCTTACTTGCTCGTACTTGGCGCTCGCGAAAGCAAAACGAACATGCCTTTGGTTCGACACTTTGGGCAATCGGCCTTGTCGAGCAATTTGTACTTGGTCCATTTGACGGCCATCCCACAAGCGGGGCATTTCGCCATCACTACGGCGTCAATCCGAGTCGCCAGAGACAGCCGATAAGTGCCGCTTTCGGATGTCCTGCGAATCAATCCAATCTTTTCCCACGATTCGGCAATTGACCGCCATTGATCTTGGTTGCCGCCCAAAGCGGTTCGCAGTTCGTCTTGTCTGCATTCGCCGTTTTGTTCGATGTAATTCCAGAGGCGATAAGCTTCCCACATCCGCGTCCGGGCTTTGGAAAGATCGCCCGCGAGATCGTCAGAGGCGTCTCGATCAATTCGTTTCTGACTCTTGAGCAGGCTTTCCAAATCGTCGAGCACTTGGGAGTGAAACAGCAAAGGCGCGTAGTCCAAAACGACATCAATAGCTTCAATGTTCGAGAACTCCCGGTCTTCGTACTTGCGTTCAAACTGCATCATTCCGTCGATGTACTTGCATGACGACGCGGCGATTTGGACCGCCTCATCGTGGCGACCGTCCTTGAGCGCCGATCGAGCTTGGCCCATCAACTCGTGATACCTCGCTCGGTCGCTGTCCAATTCAGCTTTTGTCTTCGCCATCGAATTCTCGCTTCCGCAAACTCGCGATACTGATTGACGCCTGCTGGAAATTTGAACCCGATTGATATTTCAGGGCAAGCAACAGCTTCGTGTGTCGGCCTGCGGAGACGGCAGATCCATCGCGGCTATGCTGGAAGGTAATGAGGATTTGGGATGGCCGATTTCTCAACGGCTTCGCTAGCATCTCGTCGCAATCAAGGAGACTGACATGCCCAAGAAAACGCTCGAACGCCGGGTTTCTGAATTGGAAGCGAAGGTGACGGAATTAGCCGAGTCATCGCGCAAATCGAGTCGTTGGTGGGTGACAGACGCCGGACGATTCGCGGACGATCCGGTGTTTGACGAGATCGTGGAGCTAGGTCGCGAATATCGGAAGTCCCTGAAACCGAAACAGCGGAAGGGGCAACGTGGTGATTCTTGATACCGACGTGCTGACCATCATCCAGCGCCGTCGCGGCATCGAGTACACACGATTGGTTCGCCGCCTCAACCAAGTCGAAGACGAAGTGGTCGTGACGATCGTCAGCTTCGAGGAGCAGATGCGCGGCTGGTTGAGCTACATCGCCCGCGCGAAAAATGACGCTCAAGAGGTCGAAGGCTACGCCCGCCTCAGAGGGCTGTTGGAAGACTTTCAGACACGGCCAGTCCTGGACTACGACACCAAAGCGACCATCGCGTTCCAAGAATTGATCTCGCAAAAAATCCGCATTGGAACGATGGACCTCAAGATCGCCGCGATCGCCCTGTCTCACGACGCTCTGCTGATTACGCGAAATGTGCGTGACTTCGAGAAGGTGTCGGGATTGAGTGTCGAGGACTGGACCTTGGAGACTCGCGGCTAATCTCGCCTACTCCACACGAATAACCGCGCGGCGGTAGCGGGTCAGCGGTGGCGTGCCGGTGTCTTGAAGTTCCAGGATGATGTGCAGCGTTTGATTGGCGGCGTCGGCAGGGATGGTCACTTTCGCTTGTTGCGTGTCGGCACCGGCGATTTGCACGAGGCTGCGGTACGACGACGCTTCAGGATAGAACCACCAGCGCGGTTGCAGCGAGTCTCCGTCGGGATCGGTCGAACCAGCGGAGGAGAGTTCGACGACGCTGCTCGGCTTCGCGCTGAGGACGAGTGTGTCCCGGCCCGGCTGGCCGCTGAGCGTCGGTCGTGGTGGATGATTGGCGGCGGTCGGCGGCTTGACGCACCAGTCCAGACGCGCGGCGAACTCATTTTGAAACGCGGGTCGCCAGCGCCACACGGTCGTTCGAGAATCCTTCACGTTGCCGACTTTGTCGGTCGCGTCGCGAAAGATGCGGTCGCGATCCGGCTCGAAGCGTCCGCCCCAGCCGCCCCATTCGGGATGATCGGGGTCGCTCAGTCCGAACGGCAGGAAGAAGAACCATGAGGGCGTGTCACCTTCTTTGATCGCGCTGTGCGGGTTCGGAGCGGTCCAGGTTCGAGGCGGATACAACGCTCCGAGCGGGCCGTGATTTTGGCGGATGTTGGATTCCATCCAGTCACGCGACACGAGCGATTCGTCGCCGCCGAGATACAGGCCACGATAGGCCGCCTCGCGCCGGTCACGCCCGGTGGGGACGCGGGCCAGGATGTAGAACAGGCCAGGGAACTCGGACAAGATCCAATCGGCGATGCGGTCCTGGTCGCCGATGTCGTACACGCGCACTTTGGCGGTGAAGGCTTTGAGACCGTCCTCACCGCGCTCGTGCCGGATACGCCACAGAGCCTGAGCGAAATCGGTCTGGCCACCCCAGATCGCAATGTTCAACCGGCGCGAGTCCGCTCGCTCGGCACATGTGACGATCCAGCGTGAGCCTTCCGTGTCATGTCCGTCGCCGATCACGTCTCGGCCGCGCTTCGGGTTACCTGACTTGATGACCTCACGCAGCTTCGCGGTTTCCGGGAAGCCATCTGCATGTCGCGCGAGGTTCTCACGGACTTGGCCATAGGCGTCCACGATCTCGTGGATGAGTTGCGGCTTGGTCCCTGTCTCCTTGAGGTCTTCGAGAGTGGGAGCTGACGCGATCAACCCTTCGATGTCGAACTCGTTGCAATGCACCATCAGTCGGATCAGCGATTGCTGATCGTCCGGGTCGCCGCCACCGATGTCGGTCAGCACCATCAGTCGCGGTCGGCTGGATGTAACCGACAGATCCGCAGCGTGAACCGTCAGCGACCACAGCCCAGCAATCACCAATACAGCCGCAGTCGTGAGGCGTTTGTCTGCCATCCGTCGCTCCACTCGCAAGCCGCTATTTCGCCAGCAGCTTGGCCATCAGGAATTCGTTCGCGTTAGCGTACTTGTCGGACTTGGAGTGGCCGGCGATCAGCAAGTGGCATTCGTGGCCGAGCTTGTCCGACTTCTCTTTGAGTTTCACGCCGTAGACCGGGTGGTGGATGCCGTGGCCGGCGTCTTTGGACGGGAGCGTCATGTCGGCTCCGTAGGTCATCAGCAGCGGCGGGTCTTTGCCGTCAACGTGGTTGTAGGCGGAGAACTCGACGTACAGCGGGCGATGTTTTTCGTAATTGGCCAGTGCTCCTTCGATGGTCTTTTCGCCGACGGCCATGTTGATCATGCGATGCTTGAGCACGTTCGGACCCAGCCACTCTTCGCAGACTTTCGGGTCGATCGAAACTTGGCCGCCACTGACGGCCGCGGCACAGACTCGCGTCGATTCACGCAGCACCGGGTCGGTGGCCTTCGGATCGGCGAGGTCGTCGTGCAGCAACAGCCACATCGACGTGCAGGCTCCGGCACTGCCGCCGGTCAGAGCGATGTGTTTGGTGTCGATGTTCCAATCGGCAGCCTTCGTGCGGATGAACTGGATCGCTCGCGCGGCGTCATGCACGGGAGCCGGCAGCGGGTTGTCCGGCGTCAGCCGATAATTGATCGCGGCGTAGGAAATTCCCTTGTCGAGAAACGGCAGAAAGGCTTTCGGATCTTGCTTCTTGTCGCCGCCTGTCCAGCCACCGCCGTGAATGTAGACCAGAAGTGGACGCGGCCCGTCTCCTTTGGCTTTGTAGAAGTCGAGGACGTTCCGCTCGTGCGGACCATACGAGACGTTGGC
>CAZILR010000416.1:0-5447 GCA_964539995.1 uncultured Planctomyces sp. | reverse complement strand
AGGTCACTCTCGACGCAGGTCCAATCGCGCCATTCGATTGGCGATTTGAAAGAAATTTTCAGAAGCATTTTTACGATGTGAATCGCGCGTCGATTTGGAGCAACCGCAGATAGAGTTGCTCGTAACAGTGAATCATCGCTTCGAGCGTAAAGCCTTTGGAAACAGCGTGTTGAGCGGCTGTGGCAAGGCTCGTTGAAAACTCGCGGTCCATCAAAACCTTCTCGATCTGCTGCTCCACTTCCTCGACCGAACCTGGTGTCGCGAGCAGTCCTGTTTCCCCTTCTCGGATCAGCTCCTCCGTCCCCTCAACACGACTCACCACTACGGGTAGCCCCGCCGCCATCGACTCCAACACGATGTTGGGCATCCCCTCCCACAGCGAGGGGAGCGCCAAGACGTCGGCTGCCTTCAACAACTCCGGAACGTCGCGTCTCCAACCTGCAAAATGAACACTCGGTTGAAGGCCACGTTCGGTCACCCATTCGGTCATTGAGGTACTCAGCGGGCCTTCGCCGACGAACAGCAGTTGCCAGTCGGCGTGTCTCTGGCAGAGCCGGGCAAAGGCTTCCAGCAACACGAACGGAGCTTTCTGCGGATCGAGCCGACCAACGAACAGGATCAACGGAGAGTCCGTTAGTCCGAGGCTTGCTCGATCCACCGCCGTTGCTGCGGCAAAGCGTTCAAACTCAACTCCATTCGGGATGACACGGACTTTTGATTCGGTAAGCCCCGCGTTTTTGATTGAAAACTTGGCCACGGCTTGGCTGACGCAGACATTGTGATCGACGAATCCCTGAGTCCACCGATCCAGCCACAACGGTACGCGACTGCGATGTTCGGCCACGCGGATTCCACAAACCACACGCGACACACCGGCCCACCAGGCCGCGAGTCGGCCGACGAAATTCGCGTGAAACAAAAAGCTCTGCATCAAGGTTGGACGGAATTTTTTCAACTCGGCCGCGAGTCGCCAGATGACTCCCAGATGGAGAACGCTCTTCGCGCCGAAGCAGGTCACGGGGATGTTGCTCGCGTGCAGTCGCTCCACGAGTGCTCCGGGCTCGGAGAGGCAGAAGACGCGAGGCTCCCAGTGACTTCGGTCGAGCCGAGTCACAAGCTCGACGAACATCCGCTCGGCTCCACCGACGTCCAGATCGGTAATGCAGAAAGCGACTCGAATCGGCGGACGTTCGCCGGAGCCGTTCTCAGCCAATACGATCCCGTCTGCCATGAAACGCCCCTCGTGGTGAATTCTTTGTGACCATACGAGCAAAACGGCATGTCGAGCGAGTCCATTTCTCCAACCCCCCCCACTCCGTCTGATGAGGCTGGATCACTCGACGACGTCTCGCGGTACGACTACCAGTTGCCGGAGGAATTGATTGCCAAGGAACCGCTGGCCCAGCGAGATGCCTCGCGGTTGCTGCTGCTCAACCGGGATACCGGCGAAATCCAGCACCGCAGCATTCGTGACTTGCCCGATTTGTTGCAACCGGGAGACTGCTTGGTACTCAACGACACGCGCGTGCTACCGGCCCGCTTGATTGGCCAGCGAGCCATGACTGGCGGGAAGTGGGAAGGGCTGTATCTCGGCCCAGCCGACAACGGCGACTGGCGGTTGATTGGCCAAACGCGCGGCTATTTGAAACCGGGCGAAAGTGTTGCGTTGATCCCGCTTGGCCAGCCCTCGGCAAGTCAGCCAGAGTCATTGCATTTGACGTTGATCGACCGCGAGGAAGATGGTGTGTGGCGAATGCGGCCAGAGCCAGCGGGTGATGTGGTCGAGCTGCTCCAGCAATTCGGCACGATGCCGTTGCCGCCGTACATGCACCGCAAGGTTGCGAACGACAATGACTGGGAACGGTATCAAACGACCTACGCGAGCCATCCCGGATCGGTCGCCGCTCCGACGGCGGGGCTGCACCTCACGGAATCGCTGCTGGCGAAGACTCAAGAGCGAGGCATCGACATCGCTCGCGTGACGTTGCATGTCGGGCTGGGAACGTTCCGGCCGATCTCGACGACGACACTCAGCGGCCATGCGATGCACTCCGAATGGTGCGAGATCGGCGAAGCCACCGTGCGAACGATTCAAGCGGCTCGCGAACGGGGCGGTCGGATCATCGCCGTCGGCACAACGTCGGTGCGGACGCTCGAAACGGCGTCGGCCGACGGCGAACTCAAACCGTGGCGTGGTTCTACTTCGATCTTCATTCGGCCGCCGTATCGGTTTCGCTGTGTCGATGCGCTGCTTACAAATTTTCATTTGCCCCGCTCGACGTTGTTCGTGCTGGTGTCCGCGATGGCGGGACTCGACCACATTCAAGCGGCCTACGCCGAGGCGATTCGCGAACGCTATCGCTTCTATAGCTATGGCGACGCGATGCTGATTCTGCCGTGAGTCGTGATTCGTCTTGGCCGAAAATGGCGTTGTGTGACAGACTCCGCGCACAATGACGTCCGTTTCCTCCCGGTTCGATCGACTGACGCAGGCACTCCGTAAAGCGGTTGATGCTCGCTTGCAGCCACCGTATTTGTGGTTGGTTTCGGTGGCTGTGTTGGTGATTGGTGTCGTGATGCTGGTGGTCTCGTTCGTGACGTCAGATCGCGGGCGAACGTATTTTGGACCTCCGTTGGGAAATGACTTCGCGGGGTTCTTGGTCGCCGCCCAGATTCTCGATCATGGCCAAGCGGCTCAGTTGTACGACCGCGACTTGCACGACCAGCTTTATCACGAGTTGCTACCGAATCTCCCGCCGGGAGATTCGATTCCGTATGTGCATCCGCCGTTCGTGGCGGGCGTACTGCGACCGCTCACTCGCGTCCCGTATGAGGCGGCCGTAGCGATTTGGTTGATAATCTCGGCGAGTCTGTACGGCGGGGGCGTTTGGCTGCTGCTCCATTCGCTTCCCGATCTGCGACGGGAGCATGCCGGGATCGTGCTGCTCACCGCACTCTCGTTTGAGCCGTTCCTGATGGAATGTTGGCTAGGCGGACAACTCTCGGCCGTCGGCTTTTTCAGTTACGCGCTGGCTTGGTTCACGCTGAGTCGTCAACGGCCAACCGTTGCTGGCATTGCATTGGGGCTGAGCTTTTACAAGCCGACGCTGTTGCTGCTCATGCTGCCGCTGCTCGTCATTGGACGCTGCTGGCGGCTACTGCTGGGGATGACGATCACCGGCATCGTTTTGGCGGGAATGTCGCTGGCGTTTGTCGGCTGGGAGGTCAGCGTCGGATACCTCGACGTGCTGCTCTCGTTTCGCAAGAGCACTTCCGGAGGCGGTCTGGGCATCGTGACTTGGAAGTATGTAGACCTCAACAACACACTGCGGTTGTTGTGCGGCGGCAAGTCATCCGCACTGACCGTGGTCTTTCTGATTTTTTCGCTGGTCCCTTTTGGAGCGTTGGCGAAATCTTGGTGGCGTTGGCCGACGTTGAGTGCGGATCATCGGCAATGGCTATGGGCCGCAACACTGGCCTGGTTGCCGATTCTGAACTTGTACGTCGGCATCTACGATTCGATCTTCGTCGTGCAGGGCGCACTGCTGGCTGCTGATGCCCTGTTGCGAGAACGCCGTTCTGAAACACCGCTTACGAGTTCGGCCTTCGCCTATTGGGCTTTGGCTATCGCCGGGTCGGCTTGGTTTAGTCAAAGCCTGGCTCGCGTTTCCGGCGTGCAGTCTTACACACTGGCGATGATCGGGCTTGGTGTGTGCCTGCTACGACGATCAAGCCTCAACCCTTTGGCCGCAGCCGAGCGATGATCCACCAGGAATCGATTTGACGAGTGATGCGCTGGCGGGTCATCATTGGCCGTTGTCTGGTCGAACCGGGATTGGAACGACGTGCGTGTGCGCGACCACGTCGTGCCAGGCGCGGCGTTTGGATGACCGCAGATTCGCCAAGCAGTACAGCAAGCATGGGATCGCGGACAGGATTTTGAAGCAGTTACGCTTCAACGCGGTTCGAAAGCGAATTCGCGTCCCCAACTCGTTGACGACGATCAGGCCGAGCAGCCGCTTGCCCAACGTGCTTTGAAACGAGGACGACTCCAAGACAGAGGCATAGACGAGGTAGAGCAGGCTGGAGATGTCCCGGATCTCGCCTTGAAAAGCACGAAAGACTGCCGCGTCTGGGCCGTGTCGGCCACTGACCCGATACCGTTCCCAGGCTTGGTCGAAACCAAAAGCAAAATAGTAAACCGTCGTGACCAGGAATGTGATCGGCAAGATATCGACCAAATAGGCCAACAATCGGCGGCGATAGCTGACGTCCAAGATTGATCCTCATGGGTTGGTGGTTTGAAGAATTATCGGCGGACTGACCAGTGCGGCGAATCGATTCTCACCTACGGCGGGCTTGACGGGTTTTTCTTCCAGAGGAAGTCCAAGAGCTGTTTCGATTTGTTCGGCGATGGCGCACAGCCGGCTGACGGCGTGAGTCGATCGCGGAGTCCTTCGATCTGTCTGACTCGTTCCGCAATTGATTGCTGATCACTCGGAGATGATCCGTGCCGCGCCCCAGTAGGCGAATTCGTAGGACCAGTCGTTGGCTTGGTTGACGAGGCCGAGGGTGAGGTCTTGGCCGGCGAATTTGGTGAGATCGACTTTGATCGTGCGCCAGCCGTTGGAGCAGGTTTCTTTGGAGATCATTTCGTCGGCGGCCCGTTCGCCGTTGGCTCGGACGACGAGCCGCCAGTCGCCGCGCGGGTCGTGGGCGACGTCGAGGATCAGCGTTGTCTTCTTGCCGACAGTCGGCGTGAGTTTCTGAGTCAGCACGCATGGAGTGTCGCGCGAGACTGGATGCGTGCGGAGGACGCTGTCTCGGTTGAAGTGGTTGTTGAGGAGGGCGACTCCACCTTCACCACACGCACTCGTTGTGAAGCCGGGGAGAATTTCGGCGATGAGCGAATTGAACTCAGCGGCGTTTGTGCTGCCGCGTGGAGTCACGGCCGAAACTCCCGGCAGGCGTTTGGCCGACTTGTCTTTCGGGTGTTTGTCGAGCACCAGAAACGAAAACAGGTCCACGATTTCTTGAGGCGACAGTTGTTTCTCCAAGCCTTCGGGCATCAGCGAGAGTTCGTTGAGTTTGAACTCGTCGATGTCGTCTCGCGGGATGATTTCCAGCTTGCCGACGGCGACGGTCACTGGAGCATCCGATGCACCGCTCTTTACGGGTGCGACAGCGGCGGGTTTGAGGACGACTCGTTGCGGGCTGTCTTCGACCAGCAAACCGCTTTGGACTCGGCCGGCTTTGTTGACGACGGTGCAGACGCGGTAGCCGGCTCCGATGACCAGGCTGGGGTCGAACACGTTCGAGAGGAGTTGGTTGAAATCGTTGCGGCCGTTCGAGGTGATGTCGGGGCCGATGTCGGGGCCTTCGCCGTAGATTTTGTGGCACGCGGCGCAGACTCGTTTGAAGACCTTTTCGCCGGCGAACGGATCGCC
>CAZILR010000415.1:0-5454 GCA_964539995.1 uncultured Planctomyces sp. | reverse complement strand
TACGGCCGCGAGCCGACGGCGGAAGAACGACAACTTGCCGAACAATTCCTAGCGGACGCGGCACTCGAAACGCCCACGGTTCCGACATGGCAGTTCGGCTACGGCGAGTACGACTCGGACGCGAAGTCGCTCAAGAGTTTCACGGTGCTGCCGCATTGGACCGGCAAGCAATGGCAAGGCGGGGCGAACCTGCCCGATCCACAATTGGGTTGGGTGTTGTGGAATCCGAACGGTGGACATCCGGGGAATCCGCAACACGCGGCCGTTCTGCGCTGGACCGCTCCTCGCGATGTGACGGTTGTCGTCACGGGGACGCTCAAGCACGAGCAGAAAGTCGGTGACGGAGTGCTGGCGGTGGTGGCATCCAGCCCGCTTGGCGAGAAAGCTCGTTGGGCAGCAATCAACCAGTCGGTCGAGACGTTCGTTCCAGCGATCACGCTGCGGCGCGGCGAGTCGCTCGACTTCATCGTCTCATGCCGGGCGAATGAAAACTCGGATTCGTTCCAATGGGCACCGAAGGTGGCGACCGTTGAGAAGCGCCAGCCGACGATCTGGGACATCGCTCGCGATTTTCCCAAGACCAGCAACGGGCAGACGGCGGAATCGCCGCTGACTCCGTGGGAGCAACTCGCACAGGTGCTGCTGCTGTCGAACGAGTTTCAGTTCGTCGATTGAATCCACGATGAGGAATGTTGGACGAGGGGCCGCGCTCGCAACGTCCACTGGATTGCGGATGTGCGATACACTCGGCACACCAGAGAATGGTTGTCCCTACGGACTCAGATGACATGACGCTCACCTCTCGAACTCGCCGCTGGCTTTGGGGCCTGTTGATCGTCGCAAGTTCGATTCTGCTCGGCTGGGCATTGGGGCTGGGGGAATTCGCGGCGAGACAAATGTCGGCACGAGCGTTGGCCAACCGCGACTACGACGCGGCGGAGCATTGGGCTGCGCGAGCGGTCTCGCTGAATCGTCACGATGCGGAAGCGGAATTCCTACTGGCTCGCATCTCACGAAAACGAGGACTGCTCGACTCGATGATGCGGCATCTCAAACGCGCCGGGGTTCTCGGTTTTCCCAACGACCGACTTCGCCGCGAGGATGTCTTGGCCAAAGCTCAAGCCGGTGCGCTCGACGAGGTCATCGAACAACTGCCGAAGCTGCTCTTGGAACAACAAGGTGATGGTGCGGAAATCTGCGAAGCATTCACCAATGGTCTGCTGCGGCACGGCCGAATGGCCGAGGCCAACTTGTTGATTCAACAGTGGCAGGCCGCGTATCCCGACGACCCCGCTCCCGATATCGTGCTGGCACGGTTGTCCGAGTTTGATTTGCACACGAAGGCCGCTGAGCAGCATTACCGCGAGGCGATTCGCAAGAATGCAAACTCTCTACCGGCGCAGTACGGACTGGGCCGGACGCTGATTGAACTCAATCAATGGTCATTGGCCTACGATGCCTTTCAGCATTGTCTGGCGATGAAGGTGAAGGGACCGGCTCAATTTGGCATGGCACGCTGCCTGGTCCACTTGGATCGTGAAGAGGAGGCTCGCACGCTGCTGCTTGCCGCAGCGGCCGAACCGCAGGAGGCACTCTTGCAGGCTTTCAAACAACTTGGTGAGCCGATCGAATTCGACAATCTCAGTTTGGAACTGGGGATCTTGGAAACCAAGCTAGGCCATCTCGACGAGGCTTTGCGCTGGCTACAGCGTGCGGTGGCCTACAATCCCAAACACCGGCAGGCGCGATATCAGTTGGCGATGACGCTCAATGCCGCCGGCCGCGCGGAAGAAGCGAAACCGCACCTCGAGTATCACGCTCAAATTCAAACTCAGCTTCGCGAGATCGACCGACTGCACGGCCTCGTCGATCGGAATCCGAACGATTGGGAATCGCGATACCAGTTAGGGGTGTTGTATCTCCAAGCCGATTCCACAGAGGCCGGCATCTTTTGGCTGAAGAGTCTCCTTGTAGAGCATCCGGATCATCAGCCGACACATGCCGCGCTCGCCGACTATTATGAAAATGCCGCCGAGGTGAATCCCGAATTACAAATACTTGCCGACAAACATCGCCGACAAGCGAATCCGAAATGAGGATCAGGCACAGAAAACGCACCCAACTTATCGGGTGCGAAAGTGGTGTCTTGCAAGAATTGCTCAGAGCTTTTCGAGGAGCTTCTTAGCTGCCGCCTTGATTTGTTCTGGTTCTTGCATCTTCTGGATACGATCGAGATCCGCGAGCATGGCTTTCCCTTTGGGTTCGTCAGTCGCCTTGATCTTTTCAAGTTCGCTACGCAACGACTCGCTGCCACTGCCGAGTTCACCGGAACGAGCTAGATCTTCGAGCATTGTCTTCACAGGAGGCGGAGGGGCATTCTCCGGTTGAGATTTCTCGATACTCGCGGTATCGCCAGAACCGCCGCAACCAGGTAAGCAAAGAGCCCCAGCAACAATCAGAATGCCAAACGTCAATCTCATGTCAGATTCCTCATCAGTTTTAAGTTTAAGCCATTGAAAAAGCCCAGTTCGCAACGACGAACCGGGCCTTCTGAGATGAACCGCCATCAGGATTAGAAATTCCCGATCATATCCTTGCCCGCCTTCGAACCCAGATTTTGATAGAGGTTGGTCTCGATCGTGTTGTTGAGGAACCGGGTCGCGCCATCCGACATCAAGTGGTGGGATCCACCAGCGTGGCGACTCCGTGAGGGAAACACGCCTGTGCTGTCACCCCAACCACAGCCAACACACGTTTGACAGTTAGGATACTTCCAATTTGGTGGCGTGAGCGTGTTGAACATCGTCGACCACATCATAGGAGCAATCCATTCACGACCCTGATGACTATGTTGTGTCGCTGCAACCGGAGCGACGGGAGCGCAGGACAAACCATAACTTTCAATCTGTGCTGCAGTAGCTTTCGTAGTGGGCCAACCACCGGGAAACGCCACACCTCGAGCAACGTCAGTTTCTCGTGTGTAGATGTTGTTGTCAGAGTCTCCGATGAGACCTTCCGCCATGGCAATCGTATTTGAGGTGCCGTCCTTAATGTCCGAGATCGGTGTTGAGAAGTTCCGGTGAAACACGCCGACGTTCGACGCCGCCGAAGTGTCGTAGCCATTGTTTGGGCCCGTTGAAACCCAGTAATTGATATTTCCTTTATCGACCGTTGGGTATGCGGTGTCAGACGGACACATGAACCCCGCAATCGTCGTGCGACGAAGAGCCGCATTGAGTTGTGCTCCGTCGTCCCAATATCCACGTTGCGGAATCTGCTGAAACAGTGCTTTGTAATCCATGTATGGCAGGAGCATGGTATGAGCACTACGGCCACGCCAACAGAAAGAATCACCGGCAGCACAACTCGGCCAAGCTCCGGCCGCATCCGTTAGATTGAAGCTCGCCTTGGGGAACATCTTGCTCGAATCATGATAATTCATCAGTGCCAACCCGAATTGCTTCAGGTTATTTTTGCACTGCGAACGCCGAGCGGCTTCGCGGGCTTGTTGGACGGCGGGCAGCAACAGAGCGATCAAGACGGCGATGATGGCAATCACCACCAGCAACTCGATCAACGTAAAGCCACGACGAATGGAACGACGAGACATCAAAACCTCCAAGAAGAAATGAGCGGCCACAAGTACGTCACTGACTAGATCGGCCGCAGATTGCAAGTACGGAAATTTGGCTGAGCAACGCACACTACTGGCAGTCAACCTCGGCGAGAAGATGGACTCATTGCGAATTCAGGTTCTCTTTAGGTGGCGACGTCAGGAATTCACCTGATGCCCTTTGGAGCAACTTGGATCACCATGAAGGAACGCGGAAGTCGTTGCCGGAGTGAATTCGGGGGTGGGCTAAAAGGGGGGCGGGAAATTAGTTCGTCGATCAACGGCCTTCAAGCGCATTCGTCGGCGAAATCGAAATTTCGCGGGGTTCCAATTCCTCCCAGTCTTGAGAAGCGCCCACTGCAAACATTGAGAACTTGTTTCACAAGTATTCGGATCGTTGATTCTTGAGTTGCTCGTCATCCTCAATTTTTGTGTCGTGTGAATTCCGGACAGCGATGAGGAGTGCTGATGTTGTTCGTCGGTCTGCCGGTTCTTGCGTGGATGTTTTGAGCGGCTGAGTTCACGGCGAAGTGATCCGTGACACCAACCATCCGGGCCGTGAGTTTTCAAAAGTAGCCCTGTCGCTCCGCGACAGGAAAGCCGAACGTCTAATGAATCCCGCTTGATTAACCTCCACGTCTTCCGAAGCGATCGGCAATCCTGTCGCGGTATCGACAGGGCTACAAACAACTCCTAACCACCTGGACGCACAAGCCGCCGTATCACAGCACAGGCTCGCCAACTCGATGCCGATCAGACGTCGAAGCGGATGCCTTGAGCCAACGGTAAGTCGCGCGAGTAATTGATCGTGTTGGTCGCGCGGCGCATGTACGCCTTCCACGAGTCGGAGCCAGACTCGCGTCCGCCGCCGGTTGCTTTCTCGCCGCCAAAGGCTCCGCCGATTTCTGCTCCGCTAGGACCGACGTTGATGTTGATGATCCCGCAGTCGGAACCGGCCGCCGAGCAAAACAGTTCCGCCTCGCGCATGTCGCTGGTCATGATCGAGGACGCGAGTCCTTGCGGCACGTCGTTGTGAATCGAGATCGCGTCGTCGAGCGTGCGGTATTTCAGCACATACAGAATCGGCGCGAAGGTCTCGTCGCGAACGATGGAGGGCAGGGGGGAGGCGGTCGAGAACTCGACGAGCGCGGGGCGGACGTAGAGGCCGTTCGATGGCACGCCCTCGGTGACTCGTTCACCACCGTGGACGGTGCCTCCTTCGGCTTTTGCCTGCTGCAAGGCGTGTTGCATCGCGGCGAACGAACGCTCATCGACGAGCGGGCCGACGAGCATACCGGCTTGTCGCGGATCACCGATCGGCAGTCGGTCGTAGATCGCCTTCAACCGGCGCACGAGATCGTCGGCGATGCTTTCGTGAACAATCAGCCGTCGCAGAGTCGTGCAGCGTTGGCCGCAGGTGCCGACGGCGGAAAAGACGATCGCACGCGTCGTTAGTTCCAAGTCGGCAGACGGCGTCACGATCATGCCGTTGTTGCCGCCGAGCTCCAGCAACGAGCGGCCCAATCGAGCGGCGACGCGCTGCGCGACCGCTCGGCCCATTGCGGTCGAACCGGTCGCTGAGATCAGTGGCAGCTCCGGTGCATCGGCGAGTGCTTCGCCGACTCCCGCTCCGGTTCCGATCAGCACGCAAGAGATGGCGGGAGGAACATTCGGCATCTCGCGCAGTACCGACGCGACGACTGCTTGGCACGCGATCGCGCACAGCGGCGAGCTGGTCTACATTTCGCCCGAGCGACGGACCCGCGGCCACCACCACCGCCGGCAGGCCGCGGAAGCGGCCGGCCAGATCGTCGATCGGCGGCGCAGACAGATAGGCCGCG
>CAZILR010000414.1:0-5460 GCA_964539995.1 uncultured Planctomyces sp. | reverse complement strand
GAAACCTTGCCGGGTGAAACCGGGGCTATCGGGGATTGAACGATTTCTTCGAGGGGCGGCTTCGTCAAACCGATGACGATCGCCCACGCGGCTCCGAGCACGCCGAACAACAACAAACTCGCGAGCACGATGCGCGACTTGCCGGGCGATACCGGCTCACCAGAACTTTGAAACGCAATCGTCTCCGTACTCGTGTCCAGCGGCAGCACTTCGGTTCGATCCGCCTCACTAACCCGAAGCGTCAGCGAGGGCGGACGCTTCACAAGGCTTGGAATGACCGGCTCTGTAGAGCGATCGCCCTCGCTGACGCTTCGGGTTAATGCGCCCTCCCACGGCACCCCTTCGAGGAACCGCGCGAGTGCCTCTGCAAATTCCGCCGCCGTCGCGAACCGGTCTTCAGGTCGTCGCGAGATCGCCTTCCAACAGATCGCCTCCAGATTCGGATCGACATCCTCACGGATCGAACTCGGAGGAATCGGCCGTTCGTGCATCAGCTTGAACAGCACGCGAGTCACGCTGCCAGAGTGAATCGGCCGCCCGGCGAGCAGTTCGTAAAGGATCGCTCCCAAGCTGTAGATATCGGACGAGGCACCGACTTTGTCGGGATCCCCTTCGGCCTGTTCCGGCGACATGTACGCCGGCGTGCCGATGATTGCGCCCGACTGAGTCACTCGCGCGTCGGTCTCATGCCCCATCCAGGCCAGCCCAAAATCCATCACAATCGGCTCGCCGCTGCGGTCGAACATCACGTTGGCCGGCTTCAAATCGCGATGAACGATCCCCGCGCGATGAGCCTCATCCAGCGCGAGAGCCAACTTGCGAATCAAATCGGCGATCTGACGCGGGGTGAACGACAAACCTTGCTTGATGACCTGCGACAGCGGCTCGCCGTCGATGAAGGCCATCGTCAAATAGTGCGTACCGTCTTGCTCATCGACATCAAAGATCGGGCAGAGGTTGCGATGCAGTACGGACGCCATCGTCCGCGCCTCCCGCCGAAACCGCTCGATCAAGTGGAATCGGTCGTCGGCATCAACATGGAACTTGGGGATCTTCAAAGCCACTCGCCGCCCCAGCCGCAAGTCCTCGGCCAGATACACGACTCCCATGCCGCCCGAACCGAGGACTCGATCGACGCGATACCGGCCGAACAACGTGCCGAAGACGTGCGATGGCTCCGCCAATCCGCTCTGCAAAGTGGAAGCAACGCCAGACTCGGAAGTTGAGGCTGCGGAGGCATTCGGGTTCAAAAGAGCCGTCTGCCCAGTGTCGTCCGCTTTGCCGAGCACTGTCGGCGAATCGCCGTCAATCGGTTCCGGCTCGCTCGGTTCCGTGAGCAATTCCGCATCAGTACACAAATCCGCCGCCGGCTGCTCCAGAAAGTCCCCGGCAGCAGCTTCGCGGTTCAGCAGCCGCTCAACCCGAACACGCAGAGCCAAGTCACCCGCACACGCCGAATCGAGATACGCCCGCCGCGCCGACTCGTCGTCGATTTCAAACGCAGCAATGAAGAGGTCTCGTTCATTCATGGAGCATCGCTAGGTGTTCGCAGGCAAGATTTTGACTCGACTCACCATACATATGCGTATTCTGCTGGCAAACCCGGCCAAGAATTTCTGAAGAAAACGAGTTACGCCCCTGGCGACAACTCCTCCAACAAGAACGACCGCGCATACGCCCACAGTCGGCGGGCCGAGCGTTCGGACATTTCCAGCATCTCCGCCGCTTCCGCCAACGGAAGCCCGGTGAAGTATCGCAGCTTGACCAACTCCGCCGCCTGAGCGTCTTGTGTCGCCAACCGAGTCAACGCCTCGTCGATCTCCAGCACATCCACGGCCGAATCGGCTTCCGGCAGATCGCTCAGCGAAACATCCAGCCGCTCCAGCTCACTCCCCCGTTTGAGAGCCTGTTTGCGTCGCGCACTCTCGACCAGAATCCGCCGCATCGCCTCCGCCGCCGCTCCGAAAAAATGCTTGCGGTTGTCCCACTTTTGAACCTCTGGCGTATCGACCAGCCGAAGATAGGCCTCATGCACCAGCGCGGTCGCCTGCAAGGTCTGCCCCGCCGACTCGCGAGCCAACTTCGTACGAGCCATCGCTCGCAATTGGTTGTAGACCAGCGGCAACAGCGCATCCGCCGCGTGGGACTCTCCCCGCTGGATGGCGCTCAACAGCACTGAGACGTCGGATGGCATGCCGACAGCCTACGTTCGCCCAACAGGCCCAGCAACGCAGAATCCATCGTCCACACAGATGCGCCATGTCGAATGACGCTTGGAAATAAAGCTCATGTGAGGTCAATCCTTTACCTTGCAATTGCCGGCAAATTCACCGAGTGGAAGAATGCGACCGTTTGACACACCAGATCCAGGAGCTTGCCAGATGCTCACGATCCTCGGACAACCTCAGCGAGCGTGTGATGGATTTGCTCGACGCGACCTGCTGTAAGCCTGCGGAGCCGGGCTTCTCGGTACGATGCTGCCACAGTTATTTGCGGCAGAGGAGGTCAACGAACTGCTGCCAGCGCGGGCGAAGTCAGTGTCATTCCTGTACCTCTACGGCGGGCCGATTCAGCTTGAGACGTGGGACATGAAGCCGGAGGCTCCGGAAAACATTCGCGGGACTTTCTCGCCGATCGACTCGCGCACGCCGGACCTGCGGATCGCTGACGCGATCAGCGACAGCAGTGGGTGGAAGATTTTGGCGGCCATGCTATTTTCGGAACTCGTTACTGAGGTGGAGTCTGACACATTCATTGAACAGCGCTCTGTGGTGTGGTGCGGGCATTCAGCCAGCGGATTTTATCAGCCATGTGAACGCTGTTCGCGGTAGCAAGACGACGCCAGCAAGTCAGCGATCGGGCGAGCGCAAAACTCGCGCAATGCACCGGCGATGGCTTGCGTCGGCCGCATCAGTCTTGGTACAGAATCGAGTCGATTCTGGTCAATTCCTGAGAGAATTGAGACGAAATTCGTGGCCCTGTCGGTTTGGGCCGTATTCTGTAAATGCCTGCCGTGCTTGTGCTTGCAGTCCCGTGTTTCGCTCAGCAATGCGATGAAAGCATTGGCCTACGGAACCGAAGGCGCGCGGGTAGTGATGGTTCTCAGCATTATGACAGAGTTGACTTCCGGCTGAACCGAGAGTGCCGGAATCCAAGCATATCTGGTTGACTAGGAGGAATTTGTTGGTGGTCTCCGTTCGAAAAAGAAGCATGGTTCTAAGGATCATTACGGAGATCTGGATGCGCGTCGTGAACCGCCAATGAATTCGGAAGCACATTGGAATCTCAGCGATGTGATTTAGTCACAAACGGATTTCTCGTAAGATTTTCAACATTCTGGATTTTGGAATTTGCCTCTGTGCTCGTGATCCGTTCAGCCAGCACAGTCACATCCTTTTGGGACATCAGGCCATAATATGAACCCCTTGCGATGGTCACTGACTTTCCTGACGGCGTTGGTCACCCTGGCCTTTGCTGTGCCTGCTCAGGCGGATTTTTTTGATTTGCAGGATCCGACCGAAACAGCAGAGGGAGCCGAGTGGCGAGGCCTGGCTGCTGAACAGACAACGCTGTTCGAGCAAGACACGGAACCTTTGGACGAAGTCGTAATCGGCAGGTGGATTGCCAAAGTGGATTATCTGAATTGGACCGTGAATCGTCAGGGATTGGATTTCGCGATCTCGACCGATGGAACCGCACAGGCCGTCGGCAACGGGAACGTGCATAATTTAGATTTCGGCCGAGCTTCTGGAGTCAGGGCCGGCATCGGCTATCTGTTTCCGTCGGGCTGGGATTTGACCGGGAACTACACCTACTTCCATAACTCGACGTCGGGTTTCGTGGAAGAGCCTGCTGGCGGAAACCTGTGGGCGACTCGAAGTCACCCCAACGTCAATCAGGAAGCTGCAACAGCGGCCGCCTCGGGGAGTTTCAACTACGACGTCTTTGACCTCGAAGCTGGCTACGGATATCGCTTCAATGAATCGCTTGCCATTCGGCCCTTTGGCGGGATTCGCTGGGCGAACATCGATCAAAATCTCAATGTTCGCTACGACGGTCGAGATTTTGACGACGCGGTGGTGGACAATAATCTGACGATGAAGGGCTTTGGCTTTCGTCTCGGAATGGACGGCTATTGGCACATCGGTCGAGGATGGAGTGTCTTCGGACGTACCGCAGGCTCGGTCATGTGTGGCAATTTCAGCTCGCGGTTGTTGGAGACGAATTTCTCCGGTGCGGACACGATCGTGAATGTCCGAGACCAATACACTCAAGCGGTCCCCGTTTTCGAGACGTCACTGGGCGGAGCTTGGCAATACGAAGACTTTCAATTTGCGGCAGGCTATGAACTCAATAATTGGTTCAACCTCGGTGATCGTTCGATGTTCGCAGACAATGTGCATGAGGGTGCCTACGCACCGGCGTCAAACAGCGTTCTGCTCCATGGCTTCTTTGTTCGCTGCTCCGTCCTGTTCTAATCCGAAAGCAGCAGAAGCGTTCAGCACATCGTTTGCCGCGATGCCTGAGACGGACTTTCAAATGGTGGTCACCGTCTGACCGTCGCCGACAAGAGCGTCCATGACGTCGTTGGTGGACTTGAAGAACCAATCGGTTTCCGCACCTCCGGTCAACGTGTCGGCCGCTTTGGCATCATCCTTCACGGTAGTGGGATTCAGTTTGATGCTACTACCCGCGCCGACTCCGTTGGTGAGATTGCTCACTCGCGTGGCGAGGGCGTTCGCGCTGGTCCATTCGGACATGATCGCGTTCAAGGCCGCGATGTCGCCGCTGTGAGTGCTGGTGCCTCCCATCAGGATGTCTTCACCAGACTCGCCCAGAAGCGTGTCCTTTCCAACGCCGCCGATGAGAAGATCGCGTCCCGCGCCGCCGACGAGCGAGTCGTTCAACGAACCGCCGATCAACACGTCGTTGCCCGCGCCGCCTTGCAGAGTCACCGAGCCTTTCGTGAAGTCTTTCGCGATGAGCTTGTTGTCCGAGGCCCCGCCGCTCAGGTTGGCGGTTTCCACATTCGCGAGATTCAACACACCGAATGTTGGGGCACCGATCGTGCTGAGCAGCAAATTCGTCAGCGTCATGTCCGCGTCGCGAACGGCTTCGATGCGATCGACGCCGCCGGCCCCGTCAAGCGTACCGCTGCCGTGCCAATCGCTGACGACGAACGCGTTCGCTCCCGATCCGCCGGTGAGCTTCGCGACTTGCAGATTGGCAAGGACGTCGGAACCGAGGCCGGTCAACGTGGTGTCGGTTAGAGTGAAGTTCGCATTCGCGGACTCACTCAAGGTGTTTGTACCAGCGCCGCCATCGAGCGAATCATTGCCGACTCCGCCGGTCAACGAGTCATTTCCTTGGCCGCCAATCAGCACATTGTCCGCAGCGCTGCCGACGAGCGTGTCGTTCCCGGCCCCGCCGGTCGCGTCTTCGATGTTGCTGATCTTCGTC
>CAZILR010000413.1:0-5464 GCA_964539995.1 uncultured Planctomyces sp. | reverse complement strand
TTCTCGATTTGGTTTTCTTCGAGTTGCAGGTATTGCAGCTTTTCCAATTTCGCGAGCGGCGCGATGTCCACGATTTGGTTCTTGGACAGATCGAGCGATTGCAGATTGCTCAGCCCGGCCAGCGGGGTGAGGTTCGTGAGCTTGTTGCCCGACAGGTTGATGAGCGCGAGGTTCGGGCATTTTTCGAGGCCGGTGAGGTCGGCGATTTCCTTCTTCTTGGCTTCGAGGAAGAAGACGTTCTTGAGGTCTTCCTCTTTGAGCGGCTCTTCGGCCTTCTTCTTGAGTTCGGCCTTGAGCGCCGTTTCAAGGTTCTTGTCCGGCACCAGCGGTTTGTCCTGAGCGGACGAGGTCGCCGCGAACAGGGACAGGCCGAACGAACCAACACAGAGCCACGTCAGAAGGTCTCGTCGCGATCGCATGGGATGTTTCTCCACGTCGAAAAGAGGTAGGCGAAGTTTGGGTTCGGGAGTGTAATCGGCTCACGAGAGGGGCAGTAGCGAACGGCGAAAAGTGGAGCACGATTTCATCGTGCTCAGGTCGGCGACGGGGCGGGCACGTTGAAAACGTGCCCCACGTTGGGGTCAGAGACCGAAGTCGCCTCGAAGCCCGTCAGCGCGCCGGCGGCGAACAATCCGAGGATCATCATCCAGACAATACCCAGTGTGTGCCAGAACCACGCGCAGAACGTGACGCCGCTGGAGTACTCGTGGTCGTAGCGGTTCGCGAAGGCATTGACGGTGATCCAGGCGACGAACAGCAGAGCGATGACAAAATGGACGCCGTGCAATCCAGCGAACATCGCGACGAGAGCGTTCGCTCCGGTTTCCGCCGAGTCGGGAAGCGACTGGCCGGGCCGAGTTTGATTCTGAGCCAGACGCCACAGTCCGCAGATTTGAACGCCAACGAACAGCGTCCCGGCGATCAACGACACAATCAGCCAGCGGCGAAACGCTTCGAGTTGTTGAACTCGCACCAACCAAGCGGCTCGTTGCAGCGTCACGCTTCCCACGAACAGAAATGCTGTGCTGATCCAAAACGCGGTCGGCATCACCGAACGGCCGGATGCCGAAGAGCTCAACCCGCGAATGCCGATCGTCGCGATCAGCACCACAGCGGCCAGCAGTCCTGACGACAAGACGAAGAATCGTCGGGCGAGCAAACTGCGAGGGCGAGCGGAGAGCAACTCGGACACTTGCGGTTTCCGTAGCCACACTCGCCAGAGTGTGGGAACAACACTTAAGACCCACGTTCTGGCGAACGTGGCTACGACGGATCAGCCTCGGAAGAAAACGAACGTCGCGACCACAAAAATCGGGATCAGAATCGCTCCGGAGTAGGCCATGTAGCCGAAGAAGCTGGGCATCTTGACGCCGTTCTCTTCGGCGATTGCTTTGACCATGAAGTTTGGACCGTTGCCGATGTAAGTGTTGGCTCCCATGAAGACCGCCCCACACGAGATCGCGGCCAGAATCTTGGCCGAGTCCGTCTCGACGGGCAGCTTCAAAAACTCAGCGAGGTACTGTCCTTCCGGCTGGATGTTCTGAATTCCGCAAGCGGTTGCCGCAAAGGCCAGGTAGGTCGGGGCATTGTCGAGGACGCTCGACAGCACTCCCGTCGCCCAGAAGAACTGCCACGACTGCGTGATTCCCATGCTCTTGCCATTCGCGTTCAGGATCAGCAACGCCGGGATCATTGTCACGAAGATTCCTGCGAACAACACCGCAACTTCAATGATCGGGCCAAACGTGAATTTGTTCTGGTTGTGAATCTCACGCGACGTCGTGAAGTAGGACGCCAGGAGCAGTCCGGCCATCAACGCTTCCTGAATTCCGAACGGCCACTGCTGACTGCCAGAGGCGTACACGGTCGCCAGAATGCCGCCGAGAAACACAAAGTTCAGCAGTCCGTCGATGCCGAACTTTTGATGGTGCATCACCGCTTCCAACTGCGAGCCGGCACGTTCCTTCTCTTCCCGGTTGAAGACGATTTGGTCCCAGATGTTGAAGATCACCAGCAACAGACCGTTGACCATCAGCCATCCTTTCCACAGCCGCATCGTCCACAGGAACGGCACGCCCTTCAGGAATCCGATGAACAGCGGCGGATCACCGAGCGGAGTCAGCAGGCCGCCGCAGTTCGACACGACGAAGATGAAGAACACGACGATGTGCGCCTTCCGTTGCCGAGGCTGATTCGCTCGCAACAGCGGTCGGATCAGCAGCACTGAAGCCCCGGTCGTGCCGACGAAGCTGGCCAGCAACGCGCCGAGTCCCAGCAGCGCGGTGTTGAGCAGCGGCGTGCCGTCGAGCGAGCCGCGCACGAAGACTCCGCCGCTGATGACGTACAGCGAACCCAACAGGCAAATGAATGAAACGTAATCCTTGGCCGCGTGGAGCAACTCGCCCTGTCCGTCGGAGCCGAAACTGATCGCCAAATATCCCGCCAACGGAACCGCCAAGGCTGTGGCGACGATCCCTTTGTTTTTGTTGTGTTCCCACCAATGCGGTTTGGCGAGCGGCAGCACCGCAATGCACAGCAGCAGCGACACGAACGGAGCGACCGTCCAAACTCCCAATTCATGGCCGAGACTTCCGTGCCCGCCACCGTGCTCCGCGGCGTTGGCCGCATTCGGCGGAGTCTCTGCGGACTCTTGAGCCATCGCGGCAGTCGTCAGCAGGAGCAGGACGCTTGCGACCAGAATCTTGAGGCCGTGGGCAGCCACTCGTGGGCAGACTCTCTTCGACATGAGTTTCCTTCTTCGGACCAAAAGCCTTGGAGTCGGTTCCAGCGCGACGCGACTCGCTCGGAAAAGCAGCGGAATATAGGGCAGCCGCGCAAGCCGAAGCAATTCGCCGCAAGACCCCGGTTCGTCGAAACGGCCTTGCAAAACCGGACCGATTCGTCTTTCTTACACCTCCGAAAATGCTGAAGAGGGAGCTTGCTCCGTGACTTCGGCTCCGTCGTCCCCTGTGCGAGCTTTTCAGAATGAGCGATTCCGCAACGCAAGTGGTCATCACCGGCCTGGGGCTCGTCAGCCCGATTGGGATCGGCATCGACCGGTTCGAGGCGGGACTCAAAGCTGGCCGCAGCGGCCTCGCTCCGATTTCGCTGATCCCGTACAGCGCGGCTCCCGGAGGTATCGGAGCCGAAGTCAAAGAGCTCACCGACGAGACCGCCAAAACCACATGGCTCAAAGGCCAGCGCAAAAGCTTCAAGGTCTACAGCCGCGACATCCAGTTGGGAGTCCTCGCGGCGATCATCGGCATCGAACATTCCAGCCTGAAGGTCGAGGAACTCGCCCACGAGCGGATCGGTGTCGAGTTCGGTTCCAACCAGATGTACTCGCCTCCGGATGTCCTGCAAGGTGGAGCCGATGCCTGTGCCGACGAAAACCACGAGTTCCACTTCGATCGCTGGGGCGAGACCGGCCTGCACTCGATGGAGCCGCTGTGGCTGCTGAAATATCTGCCGAACATGCCGTCGTGCCACATCAGCATCCTGGCTGATGCGCGCGGGCCGAGCAACTCGCTGACTCTTAACGAAGCTTCCGGCAATGCCTCAATCGGCGAGGCTATCCGTATCATGCGTCGCGGCCAAGCCGACGTGATGATCACGGGAGCAACTGGCACGCGCACCGCCAGCATCAAAGGGATTCACGCGGCACTGCAAGACGAACTGGCCAATCATCCCGGCGAACCGCCCGAAACCTGGAGCCGTCCGTTCGACGCCACTCGTAATGGCCAAGTGCTGGGCGAGGGTGCCGCCGCGATCATGCTCGAAACCGAAGCCTTCGCCGCCGCGCGCGGAGCGACCATCTACGGCTCGATCCTCGGCACCGGCTCGTCCTGCGTGATCGACAAACAAGGCCGACCGAATTATCAGCTCGCGTTCGTGAACGCCGCGCGTGCCGCGTTCCGCGATGCCGGAGTCACTCCCGACGACATCGGCCACATCAACGCCTTTGGCCTCGGCACCGTCCGCTGTGACGCCGAAGAAGCCGCCGCGATCCATGACCTGTTCGGGACTCGCGCCGAGCAAATTCCCGTCACCGCGTTCAAGAGCCAACTCGGCAACTCCGGAGCCGGCTCCGGCCCCTTGGAACTCGCCGCCTCACTGCTCGGCCTGCGAGCCGGCGTCGTGTACCCGACACTCAACTACCGCACCCCCGACCCCGCCTGCCGCCTCAACATCGTTCACGGCGCGCCGCTTCCGATCAGCAACAAGCTGTTCCTCAAACTCAGCACCACCGACATGGGCCAAGCCACGGCGCTGATCGCTGCTGGTGTGTAGTTGTCGCCGATACGGAATCTTCTCCAACGGCACGCAAGAGCTTGGCCTTCTTGCCCGTTTCTCATTTCCAACGCGGTGCCGACTGAGGAATTGTGGACAGATTCCGGCACGACGGCCGATGACTACATGTTGATCTCGAACCCCTTGCGGCTTTCGCGTCCGAGGAACGAGTTCGCCTGAGCGTCGCCGACGATTTCGCGTTTGACCGGATCCCATTTGACTTCGCGGTTCAGACGCATGGCGATGTTCGAGAGGTGGCAGATTTCGAGCATCCGGTTGTGCGACCAGACGTCGGAGATCGGTTGCTTGCGAGCTTTCATCCCTTCGATGAAGTTGGCCGTGTGATTGGCGCTGACCTTACCGCCGTACACTTTCTCAACGGCGTCCTCGGGCAGCGGCTTGTCCTTCAAGTCTTCGACCGGTTTGCCAGTGAGCTTGCCTCGGTTGACGAAGAACCGGCCTTCGGTCCCCTCGAAGAGAATGCCGTTGTCCCCTTCGCTCGTGATGATCAGTTCCACGTTGTTGGGCATGTCGGCTCGGAGGGTGAATTGCGTCGCCGCGTTGTACCGATCGCTGACTGTCGGGTGGCCGTCCTTGTATTCGACCGGCAGCGTGAATTGGACTGGCGTGATTTTGCTCGGCCCCGTTTCGGTAGCACCGAGCGCCCAGCAGGCAATATCGACGTGATGCGCGCCCCAGTCGGTGAGCTTTCCACCGGAGTACTCGTGCCAGTTGCGGAACGAGTAGTGGCAGTTGCTGTAGAGCGGCACGCCGCCGCCGTAGCCTTGGCGAAGTTCTGGCAACGCCCGATACGGAACCTTCGGGGCCGGGCCGAGCCACAAGTCCCAATCAATCGACTCCGGAGCCGCGATCTCTGGAATGACCGGCGAGGCTTCCATGCGGTCGATGCCGCAGGTGACTTTCTTGACCGTCCCAATGCGGCCGGCTCGGATGAGTGCGATCGCCTTCAGGAATCGCAGGTCGATCTCCGTTCGCTGCATCGTGCCGACCTGAAACACGCGGCCGGTTTCCTTGACGACCTTCTCGATCAGCTTGCCTTCGTTGATCGTCAGTGTGAGCGGCTTTTCGCAGTACACGTCTTTACCGGCGAGCATCGCCTCGACGGCGATCTTCGTGTGCCAGTGGTCGGGCGTGGCGATCATCACCGCGTCGA
>CAZILR010000412.1:0-5478 GCA_964539995.1 uncultured Planctomyces sp. | reverse complement strand
CTGCGGTTTTTTTTTCCGCCCCCTGGTGCCTCACACCGGGGTGTGATTTCTTGGCAGCAGGCTGCCAAGTCAAAAGCGGCAGCAGGCTGCCGCAGTCCAAAAGTGAGACCAGCATGGATTTGCCATCTTCCGAACAAACCGCGAAGGGGACGTTGGATTGGCCACATGCTCCGCCACATCGGTTGTCGGAGGCCGGGGTGTATTTCCTCACGGCACGAACTCGTGACAAGCAGCATCTGCTGGCCGATGACGACATGAAGGATTGGTTTGAAGCAAAGCTCTTCGAGCTGTGTGCCGAGTTCGGTTGGCGACTCGAAGCGTGGTACGTCCTCTCGAATCACTATCACTTGGTCGCGCACAGTCTGACGACGAAGGAACTGAACCGTCGTGAGAACAAGCCGGGACGAACTCGTCTGTGGCAGAACTTCCGAGAGACACACCTGACGTTTCAGCGGAGCTATCTCGCACGTCTGAATTATGTGCATCAGAATGCGGCTCATCACGGATTGGTGAAGGTCGGCTCGGACTGGAAATGGTGCAGTGCGAAGAAGTTCAAGGAGTCGGTCACGCCGGCGTGGCTCAAGACGATCGTGAGCTTCAAGTACGACGAGATCGCGACCGACGACGATGACAACTGACATGGAGTGCGGCAGCCTGCTGCCGCTTTTGACTTGGCAGCCTGCTGCCAAGAAATCGGCGCGGCTTGTTCCGCAGCAGGCTGCGGAACCGAAAGCGGCAGCAGGCTGTCGCAGTCCAAGTACCAAGGGGACTTCATGAAAACCAACCTTGCACTTGTCACACTGCTGATTGTCGCGCTGTCGGTGCTTGCGACGGCTGCTCAAGCCAGCAGTCCGGAGATCATCGTGGACCGCGCGACGGCCGACATTTTCCCCGAGAGCTGGCTGACGCCACGGATCGACGCGAAGGCGGAGTTGCTCAGCGATGACGCGCGGGACCGGTGCCGGAAAATCGTGAAGAAGACGCTCGCGAAATATCCGCCCGCCGTGCTGAGCGCGAACTTGAAGCAGGTGTATGTCCTGGGCGGCCTCAGTTACAGCGGGGTGCGCGCGGCGGGCACCAGATCGAGAAGCGCGGTCTATGTCGTCAGCAAACCCGCGTATTCCGCCGCCCAGGTGGAGGGGCTCATTCACGCGGAGTTCTCGAGCATTCTGCTGCAAAACTTTCCGAGCCATCTCGACAAGGGGGCGTGGCAGCAAATCAATCCACCCGGCTTCACTTATCGCGGCAGCGGGGTGCAGGCGATCAAGGACCAGCAAGCCTCGTTGCGTTCGAGCGAGGCACTGCATGAGGAAGGCTTCCTGAACGAGTATTCGAAGGCGAGCATCGAGGAGGATTTCAACTCGTATGCGACCCGACTGTTCATGGGCGATGCGAGATTGTGGGACGCCATCGAGAAGTCTCCGAAAGTGAAGGCGAAGGGGGAACTCACGATCTCATTTTATGGGAAGCTGGATGCCAGTTTCACGAGGGAGTTTTTCCTGTCGCTGCGACCCTCCGAAGCCGGCGTTCAAGCCTCCGACTTCGCGCAGGCCACGAAGCTCGCGCCGGCCTTCACG
Organism: uncultured Planctomyces sp.; assembly: GCA_964539995.1. GTDB lineage: Bacteria > Planctomycetota > Planctomycetia > Planctomycetales > Planctomycetaceae > SXKJ01. Next base: position 3,901 of record CAZILR010000412.1, on the reverse strand, counting down.
CCGGAGGACTTCCTGCCGCCAGCGCCACCCTGGTCGGGTGCCAGCGAGGCGTTGATCGTGCCGCCGGATCATCCCTGGATCACGCCGACGGAGCGGAGCGGCATGACGGACACGCCGGACTATGCGGAGACCGTCCTGTGGCTGGAGAAGCTCGCCGCGGCCTCGCCACGGATTCGCACGATCACGTTCGGACAGACGGCGCAAGGCCGTCCGCTGTGCGCGGTCATCGCGAGCCGCGAGGGCATTGACGAACTCTCGAAACTCCCCGCCTCGGGCCGACCCACGGTGCTCGTTCAAGGCGGCATTCATTCCGGTGAGATTGATGGCAAGGACGCCGGCATGATGCTGCTGCGCGACATCGCCTTTGGCGGGAAAGCGGCGTTGCTCGACAAGGCCAACCTGCTGTTCGTCCCCGTGCTCAATGCCGACGGTCACGAGCGGCGCTCCCTCTGGAACCGCCCCAACCAGCGCGGTCCCAGCCATGCGGGCTGGCGCACCACGGCGCAAAACTTGAACCTCAACCGCGACTACATGAAAGCCCAGGCACCGGAGATGATCGCCGTGTTGAAGCTGATCCGCGAGTCGCAGCCCGCGCTTTATCTCGACATCCACGTCACCGACGGCGTGGATTACGAATACGACATCACCTACGGCTTCCACGGTGGGGAGGGGGGCTTCGCATGGTCGCCAAAAATCGGCCGGTGGCTCGACCTCACCCTGCGACCCGCGCTGGATGCGGCGCTCGCCAACGCCGGTCATATTCCCGGCCCGCTCGTGTTCGCGAAGAACCCACGCGATCTCAGCGAAGGGATCATCGCCAGACCCTTCGATCCCCGTTTCTCCACCGGCTACGGCGATCTTCGTCACCTCCCCACGCTGCTCATCGAGAACCATTCGCTCAAACCGTTCCGCCAACGAGTGCTCGGCACCTATGTGCTCATCGAGTCCTGTCTGCGCCTCGCGGGCGAACAATCGGAAACTCTGAAACAGGCCATCGCGGACGACATGGCATCGCGGCCTCAAACTCTTGGCTTCAACTGGAACCGCGCCGCCGATCATCAGACCACCATCCACTTTCGCGGGATCGCCTCCGAAGACTTCGACTCACCAGCCTCTGGCACGAGGGAAGTGCGCTGGCAGGGACGGCCCCAGCTTCACGAGAAACTCCCCGTGCATCATGTGACCAAACCTGGAATCACCGTGCGACGTCCCAGGGCCTACTACATTCCAGTCACTGAACCCGACATCCTCAGCGTGCTCGCCAATCATGGGGTGCGCATCGAGACGTTGAAGGAACCGCAGACCCTGATGCTCGACCGCTACCGCTTCGTCGATCCCGTCGCCACGAACAAACCGTTTGAAGGCCGCCACACGCTGACCACTCGCGTGAAAGCCGAACCTGTCACCCGCACCCTGCCCACCGGCACCGTGAAAGTGACCACCGATCAACCTTTGGGCGATCTCGCCATCGCCCTGCTGGAGCCTGAGCATCTCGATTCTCTCGCCGCCTGGGGCTTCGTGCCGGAGATCCTGCAACGCACCGAATACATCGAAGGCTACGTCATCGCACCCTTGGCCGAAAAAATGCTGGCCGACGATTCCAAGCTCAAAGCCGAGTTCGACGCCAAACTCGCCGCCGATCCCGCCTTCGCCAAAAATCCCGATGCCCGCCTGCAATGGTTCTACCAACGCAGCCCGTTCTACGATCAAGAATACCTGCGCTACCCAGTGCTGATCGAACGCTGATCGCTTGGAACGCGTGCAAAATCAACTTCCGGATTTGACCCAATCAGCCGGAACGCGCGAGCGTCCGGTTCGATGATCGTTCGACTCTCCGAACCGGACGCTAGCGCGTTCCGGCTGATTTGGCTTTCAAAACACGTTCCCAAGAAACACACATGTTTCGGACAATGACACTATTCCTCGCTGTGGTCTCACCTGGGTTTGCCGCCGATGCGTTGAAGGCGACACCGCCCAACATCGTGCTGATCCTCGCCGATGATCTCGGTTATGGGGACGTGCGGTGCTACAACGACCAGTCGAAAGTTGCGACTCCGCACCTCGACCGGCTGGCGCGCGAGGGGATGCGGTTCACCGACGCCCACAGTCCTTGCACGGCCTGCACGCCGACTCGGTACAGCTTGATGACCGGGCAGATGGCGTTTCGCGTGCCGAATGGCGGCACGGTCTTCACCGGCGTCGGTGGACCATCGCTGATCGCGCCGGGGCGGCTGACTCTGCCCACGATGTTGCGCGCGAACGGGTACTCGACGGCCTGCGTCGGCAAGTGGCATGTCGGGATGACGTTCGTTGACCGCGACGGCCTGCCGGTTCGCGGGAACGGCGTTGAGGCGGTGCGGCGCGTCGATTTCTCGCGTCGCATCGAAGGGGGGCCGACGGATCACGGCTTTGATTCGTTCTTTGGGACCGCGTGCTGTCCGACGACCGATTGGCTGTATGCCTTCATCGAGAATGATCGTGTCCCCGTACCGCCGACGGACCTTGTTGATAAGTCGAAGCTGCCGAAGCACCCCTACGCGAACGATTGCCGCGCCGGGCTGATCGCGCCCGACTATCCGATGGAGGAAGTGGACCTCGTGTTCTTGAAGAAGAGTCGCGAGTTCCTGGAACAACACGTTCGCCAGTCGCCGGGCAAGCCGTTCTTCCTCTTTCACTCCGCTCAGGCCGTGCATCTGCCGTCGTTCGCCGCGCCGCAGTTTCGGGGGAAGACGAAGGCCGGGCCGCATGGCGACTTCATCCATCAGCTCGACCATGTGGTTGGTGAATTGCTCACGACGCTGGAAAAACTTGGCGTCGCCGACAACACGATCGTCCTCTTGACCAGCGACAACGGCCCGGAAACCACCAGCGTCATCCACATGCGCGCGGACTATGGCCACGACGGCGCTCGCCCCTGGCGCGGAGTCAAACGCGATAGTTGGGAGGGCGGCCATCGCGTGCCGTTCCTCGTCCGCTGGCCCGGCAAGATGAAAGCAGGGACGACGAACGCGCAGCTCACGAGTCTCACCGACGTGATGGCGACCGTCGCGGCGATCATCGGCGAGCCGCTTCCCGACAACGCGGCTGAAGACAGTTTTAGTATGCTGCCCGCGTGGCTTGATGAGAGGCACGCACCGATCCGGCCCTATCTCCTGCAACAAGCCTTCGGCGGCGCACGCACGCTGTCGATCCGACGCGGCGATTGGAAATACATCGACCACGTTGGCTCCGGCGGCAACCGCTACGAGAACGATCCCGGCCTCAAGCCATTCATTGTCCCGGAGTCGGCTCCCGAAGCTCCCGGTCAACTTTACAACTTGGCGACCGACCCCGGCGAAACTCGGAACCTGTTTGCCGCTCAGCCAGAGATCGTGACCGAACTGAAAGCACTCCTCGAACAATCCAAGTCGAGCGGCCGGAGCCGCCCGCGCCAGCCATGAGAGGCGACGTCCCGTGGCGTAGGCTTCCAGCCTGCGAAACATCGAGATGTAGGGTGGGACAAGCTCGCTTCGAGCGCCGGCCCACCACCAAGGAATGCCGGGAAATCATGGTGGGCTGGCGCGGCGAAGCGCCGCTGGTCCCACCCTACAGCTATCCCACTTTTGGAGACCAAGCACCATGAGACAAATCCTGATTCTTCCCAGCACGCTGCTTGCCGTCTTGCTTGTGGCAGCGACTCCCGCAATGGCGCTATCGAAGCCGCTGCGAGTCTTCATTCTCGCGGGGCAATCCAACATGGAGGGCCATGCGAAGGTCGAGACCTTTGATTACATCGGCGACGATCCCGCGACGGCTCCGCTGCTCAAGCAGATGCGCGGCGCGGACGGCAAAGCCACCGTCTCCGAGGGGGTCTGGATTTCGTACTTCACCGGCAGCGGCGATGAGAACGGTGAAGGGCACG
>CAZILR010000411.1:0-5501 GCA_964539995.1 uncultured Planctomyces sp. | reverse complement strand
ATCAATCGACTTCGCGCCGTCGGAGTTCAGGACGAGCCGACGACCGCTCGCACGCGGCGGTTCAAGTCGAGCGTTTCGAGCAACGGGCGTTGCTGAGCATCTCAACGCTGGTCAGCGCGTCGGCCGGTTCGACGACCGAAAAAACGCTGACGATCACGGCGACCGGTGCCGAGACGATCAACGTCGGGGTCAATGCCACGCGGCAAGTCACGATCAACGGAGTGATTGTCGGTGCTCCGGTCGCTGCGGCGGATCTCTCCAAACTGGTCGTCAACGGTGGCACGGGCAACAACCGGATCGACCTCACGGGGGTCACGTCGTCGGTGTTCACTCGTCTGCGAAATGTTCAAGTCGATGGCGGCGCGGGGAACGATCGTATCACTGGCAGCGCGTTCGCCGAAAGCCTCAGTGGCGGCAACGGCAATGACACGATTATCGCGGGACTGGGGAACGACACGGTGCTCGCCGGCAACGGCAACGACAACATTCAGGGTGGCGACGGAGCCGACTCGATCGACGGCGGTACCGGCAACGACACGCTCGTCGGCGGCAATCAGAACGACACGCTCGTCGGAGGAGCCGGAAACAATGTGCTCACGGGTGACTCTGGAAATGATTCGCTGATCGGCGGCATCGGCATGGATGTTCTGTCGGGTGGCGTGGGGGACGATCTGCTCACCGGCGACAACGGCAACGATCAACTCGTCGGTGGCGACGGCAACGACACAGCGACCGGCGGCCTCGGCAACGACGTGATGTCGGGAGGTGCCGGAGACGACAGCCTGTCGGCGGGTGACGGCAACGATGTCGTCGATGGTGGAGCAGGCTCTGACATGTTGCTCGGTGAAGACGGCAACGATCGGCTGACGGCCGGAACCGACACCGCCAACAACACGTTGCTTGGTGGCTTGGGAAATGACACGCTGACCTCGGCGGCCGGAGCGGATTCGCTCGATGCGGGTGATGGCAACGACTCAGTGACCGGCGGAGCAAACTCCGACACGATCCTCACCGGCAGCGGTGCGGACACAATTTTCTCCGGCGACGGTGCCGATTCGGTGGATGCCGGCGGCGGCAATGACTTCATTGATCTCGGAGCCGGTGACGACACCGCGTTGGGGGGCGACGGCAACGATTCGCTATCGGGTGAGTCGGGCAGCGACAGCCTCGATGGCGGCACTGGCAATGACGTCCTGTACGGAGATGCGGACAACTTCGGCTTCGACTCGCTCTCGTCCGACGATGGCGACGACACGCTGCTCGGCAACGACGGCAACGACACGCTGGTCGGCAACGAAGGAAACAACTACCTCGACGGCGGCGCGAACAACGACAGCGTTCAAGGGGGTTCCGAGAACGATACGCTGCTCGGCCAAGACGGCAACGACACGCTCTTCGGCGGCGGCGGTGACGATCACATCGAATCCGGCCTGGGACGCGACAGTGTCGTCGGTGGCACCGGCGATGATGACATCCTCGCCGACTCGTTCGACGTCGTCATCTCAGACGGCGGAGACGACCCGGCTAGCCAAGCGAACGACACCACTTCGACAACCGCCTCAACGCGACTCAACCAGATCAATCTCCGTGGACTGACGCTGGATCAAATTCAGTTCCTGCTGCTGGCCGCCGGGAATTGAGCCTGACGACGCACTCGCATTGACGGTGTCGGGCATCCGCTTCAGACTCCCGCCGCTTATCGTGGGGCAGGTTTTCAGCCTGCTAAACCGGATGGGCAGGTTGGAAACCTGCTCCACGCGAGGCAACGGAGTGCCGCATGAATTGGCTGCGTTGGCGACATCGGCTGGAGTACCTCGCGTTTCGCGCGATCGAGTGCGTCGTGCTGATGCTGTCGCCCGCTCGTGGACGTGAATTGGCCGAAGGTCTGGCCTTCGTCCTCCTGCGAGTGCTGCCCCGGCGAGTGACTCGGTACGACGTCGCTCGTGAAAATTTGCGGCAAGTCTTGGGGTCGGACGCCTCGGACGCGGTCATCGACGATCACATCCGCCGCATGTGGGTGCATCTCTTCCGAGTCGTCATCGAGATCGTGCAGCTTCCCCGCAAAGTCCGCGACAACAATTTTCTGGATGTCATCCAGTACGGCCACGGCCGACACGCCTGCTGGCGAGCATTCAATTCCGGTCGCCCGGTAATGGTGGTGGGAGGGCACTTCGGGAATTGGGAGGTCGCGAACGCGTCGTTCGGACTGTTCGGAATTCCGATGGGTGTGGTCGCTCGCGATTTGGACAACCCGTACTTGCACGATTGGTTCAAACGCTTCCGTGAGCACACCGGCCATCGGCTGTTCTCAAAAGACGGCGCGTCCGAACAAATGCTGCCGCTGCTGGCTCGACGTGGTCACGTCGCGTTGCTGTGCGATCAAGACGCCGGACCGCGCGGACTGTTCGTCGAGTTCTTCGGCAAGCCCGCTTCGACATTCAAGTCCATCGCGCTCGTTGCGCTGGAGCACCGTGCATTGATCTGCGTTGGCGGAGCAATCCGGTTGCCCGATCAATTCCATCGTGAGGACACAGTCGGTCCGCCGTGGTCACGCTTCGAGTTGGTCTGTGAAGAAGTCATCGACCCCGAAACGATCGACAGCCCCGATCCGGTCGGCGAGATCACTCGTCGCTACACCGCCGCGCTCGAACGCATGATTCGTCGTGCCCCAGAGCAATACTTCTGGGTCCACCGCCGCTGGAAGAGCGTGCCGCAACAGCGACGTGCGGCTCGCAAGGCCGCGTGAACGTCGCCGTCATCGCTTCGAGGCTGTGAGTTTTTTCAAAAGTAGCCCTGTCGCTCCGCGACAGGAAAGCCGAACGTCCAACGAGTCCCGTTTGTTTTCACGCTCCATGTCTCCTGAAACGCTCGGCAATCCTGTCGCGGAGCGACAGGGCTACAAACGTGAAAAAGCTCATCACGCGGAGCGACGATGGCTATGTTCACCAGCGTTCGACCGGGCCGCTGGGAACTGGGATGTGCATCTCCGGCAGCTCGCCGGTGCGATTGCCATTCACCGGGCCTTCGGCGGCGAGCTTCTCGAAATAGCGATTCAGCCCTTCGGGATCACGAATGAGTTGAAACTCGTGCCGCAACTTCGCTCGGACGTGCATGGCCTTCAAATACCAGTGAGCCATCTTGCGGAAGCCGATGATTGCCGACTCGACGCCACGACGCTCGGCGAGATAGCGGAATTGCCGCTGCATTAGCGCGAGCCGCTCGTCGAACGTGCCGGCCGGACCGAACGAGCCGGTCGTTTCCCACTCGACCAGTTGCCGGAAGATCCAAGGATTCGCGAGCGCCCCACGGCCGATCGAGACGCCGTGACAACCGGTCTCGCGCAGCATGACTTCCGCATCGGCAACGGTGCGGACGTCACCATTGCCGATCACCGGAATCCGCTCGACCGCCTGGACCACTTGCCGGATGCCGTCGCGATCCACGGAACCAGAGAAGCCTTGCGCGCGTGTGCGGCCGTGAATCGCGACGGCTGCGATGCCGGCTTGCTCGAACTCGCGAGCGAAGAACGGAGCGGTGAGCTGCGTCGCGTCCCAACCGAGTCGCATCTTGACGGTGACTGGAATCCGCACCGCCTCGACAACCGCTCGGACGAGCGAGAGCGTCTCATCCGGCCGGCACATCATGCTGGCTCCCGACCCGTTCGCGACGATCCGTCGCACCGGGCAACCCATGTTGATGTCGATCGAATCGACTCCGCGAGCTTCCAGAAGTCGCGCCGCTGCGCACATCGTCTCGAAATCGTTGCCGAAGATTTGCACCGCAAACGGGGCCTCGACTTCGCTGGATTCGATCAGCTCCAGCGTCTTGGCACTGCCGTGCAATAACGCGCGAGCGTTGACGAGGTCGGTCGTCGTCAGTCCGACGCCGCCGATCTCGTGAACGATGCGCCGAAACGGCATGTTCGTGAATCCCGCCAACGGCGAGAGCAGATACCGCGAGCGCAGTCGCAGCGAGCCGTATTGAACCGCCGGCAAAAATCGGGGCCGCACCGGCGCATCGGCGACGGCTTGTTCGATCGTTGCGTTCATGTTCGCTTCGGTCGCCCGGTGACAGGGTACGCCACGTCTTGAAAGCCTTTGCCGCTGTGCTCGCCTGGCGGAATGACGCTGTCGATGAAGGCTTCGTCTTCGGCGGTGATCTCGACGTTGATCGCTCCGAAGTTGTCGTCGAACTGTTCCATCGTACGCGGGCCGAGGATCGCGGCGGTCAGGATCGGGTTCGCGATGCACCACGCCAGCGCGAACTGAGTCATCGCCACTCCGCGCTTCTGGCAATAGGCGGCGATTTGTTGTGAGACATCGAAGCTGGAATCGCGGAGTTCGGCTTCTTTCATCCGCTTGTCGCCGCGAGCTGCTCGGCTCCCTTCCGGGAACGACTCGCCCGGCTTGTACTTGCCGGAAAGCACGCCACGAGCCAGTGGGCTGTAACTCACCACACCGATCTTGTGCTCCTGGCAGAGCGGCAGCAGTTCAACCTCGATATCGCGGTTCACGATGTTGTAAAGCGGTTGCACGCAGCAGAACTTGTTGAGCCCCAGTCGGTCGCTGGTCCACAACGCCTCGCACAGCCGCCAGGCTCGGAAGTTTGAGCAGGCGATGCTCATGACCTTGCCCTGCCGCACCATGTCGTCGAGTGCTCGCAATGTTTCGTCGATCGCAGTGTCGTAATCGGGAGCGTGGTAGTAATAGAGGTCGATCCGCTCGCACTTCAGACGTCGCAGGCTGGCTTCGAGCGCCCGCATCATGTGGTAGCGGCTGCCCCCCTTGTCGTTCGGGCCGGCTCCCATGACTTGCCGACCTTTCGTCGCCAGCACCACTTGATCCCACTTGCCGACGAGGGCTTTGCCGACGATCTCCTCCGACTTGCCGCCTGCGTACATGTCGGCCGTGTCGATAAAGTTGATGCCCTGGTCGATCGCCTTGTGGATGATGCGGATCGATGTTTCTTCGTCGGTCGCTCCACCGAACATCATCGTGCCGAGGCAAAGCGGAGAAACGCGAACGCCAGTGGTGCCGAGCAAGCGGTAATTCATGGAGTTGTCCTTTGTCAGTGGTCATGTCGTCAGTGGCTGGTCGCAAGCCAGAGACAATGTGACGCGGATGACCGGCAACTGACAACTGACCGCGGACAGTCACCATCGCCGCGGCTTGAGTTCACCCTCCGCACCGATATCATGCGGCCCGATTTCTTCCGCTCCGAGGCCCGCATGCCACCCGCGTCTTCACGTCCTGAACTTTCCGGCCCGCGAGCCATTCCGTTTCAGCCGCCGCAAGGGGATTTGGCGTTGCTCGCCGGATCGGCGAATCCTGTGCTGGCTCAGTCGATTGCGAATCATTTGGGCGTGCCCCTGGTGCCTGGGCGAGCACACGTCTTCAGCGAAGGGAACGTCTTCGTCCGCGTCCGTGAGAACGTCCGCGGCCGAGATGTATTCGTCATCCAGGGAGTCCATCAGCCGGTCAATGACAACTTCATGGAGTTGC
>CAZILR010000410.1:942-5529 GCA_964539995.1 uncultured Planctomyces sp. | reverse complement strand
CGTCCACGCCAAACTTTCGGACGAAGGTTGCCGCGTCGAGATGCCCTTCTTTCAATTGCAGCACGAACTCACGGATCAGTGACTGATGAGCCGTCGGTCGCAGCGCGCGGTTGATCGGCAGGCGGCCCTCTTCGAGAACAACTTTTTGATACTCTTCGATGCGGTCGAAGTTTTGGTAATGCACACCCTGCAGATGCCCGAAGGCAGAGACTCCCGCCGCCAACAGATCGGTGCCGCGAAAGAGGTTGTCACGGTAGACAAAACGGTCGGTGTCGAGACTCTTCACGAATTCGTTGCCGCTGGAAATCTGATAGCTCGCCGAAAGAAAACGGTCCATCGCCTCGCTCACCCAGCGACGCTTCGTCGGCCAGTCAGCAACCGGCGAGGTGACGCCGTGCTCTCGCATTTCTTTGGAGATCAGCGTGTTGAACGGCAACTCCATCTGATAGACGGTGATGTTGTCCGGGCTAAGCTCAATCGCCTTCTCGACGCAGCGATGCCAGTTTTCGTCGGTCTCGCCGATCATGCCGGCGATCAGGTCGATGTTGATCTGTGGGAATCCGACTTGTTGTAGCCAGTCGTAGGCTCGGAAGATTTCGGGCGAGAGATGAGCCCGACCATTCTCCTCCAGGATCGCATCGTTGAAGTTCTCGACCCCCAGCGACACGCGTGTGACGCCGATTTCTTTCAGCGTCTTCACCTTTTCCAAGTTGAGCGTGCCGGGTTCACATTCAAAGGTGACTTCCTCGGCGTGATCCCACGAAATCGTCCGCCGCAGCGTGTCGCGCAGAAACAACAATTGCTTGGAGCTGAGATATGACGGCGTTCCGCCTCCGAAATACACGACTTGCAATTGTCGTCCGCTGACCGCACGCTGCTGACCGAGCAACTCGATCTCGCGGCCGAGGGACTCGACATACTGCTCGATCGCCGAGGCGTTCTGATTTGTGTAGACGCGGAAGTAACAGAACTTGCAACGCTTTCGGCAGAACGGAATGTGCAGATACAGCCCCAACGGCACGTCACGATTTGGCTCGGCCACAAAGGCTGACAGAATCTCTGGCACGAACTCCGTTTGCCACTGTGAGAACGGAGGGTAGTTCGAAACGAAGTAACTGCCGACCTCCGTGGAACCAACAGCCGGGGTGACGGTCGGTGTCGTCACTGGAAGCAAGGTGATTGGCGCTGCAGTCGAAGTATCGGTCATCGGAAGTCCCGTGGGAGTTGGCAAGGGCGACGCATCGGACTCCAACCATCGAAGCCACGAGACGCCTTGCCAACCATAGCAGTTTCACCGTGACTCGAAAATTGCGGGAAAAGTTGTTGCAGGTAAAAATCCGCTGACTATCCTGAGACAGACTTGCGAATCGAGAGATGCCGAAATCCAAACGCCGATCGAATCACCTCACTTCACGCGGCATCTTTTCCAACAACCATCTTGAGCGGTTGAACTTCTTCACGAGGTTTCTACCAGTTTTCTGGGTTCTGTTGTGAAAGGACGTCGCATGACTCTCTCCCGCCCCGCTCCGCCTCGTGATGCGTACGCACGTTATTCCGTACTGGAATACCTGCTGATCGGCGATCTCCGCGACCTGCTGGAGGAATCGCCCGACGACGAAACTCGCCGCTGGTTGCTGGCAATTCTGGAGGAGTTGCTCGACTTGCTGCCGAACGAGTTCGAATACGAAGACCAAGGTGGCTATCTCGCCGATGTCTGTGAGCAGAATCCCAATTGGTCGAACATGGTCGAGCGATTGCATCGCGAGCACGAAAGCCTGTACTTCAATTTGCTCGAATTGCGGAACCGCATCAGCAATGAACAATCGTTCGATTTCATCGCGGACGAGGTGAAGCCGAAGCTGTCTCGCTGGATCGAAGCCGCTCAACGGCATCGGGAGAGCGAACAACAATTGGTGGTGTCCGCCTACGACACCACTTTCGGCGGCGAGGGTTGATTCGTTCGTGAGCGATCTCAGTGAGTGTTCGCGGGCACGCATTCCTGCCCGTTATGCCAATGGACGCGATTTCGTCCAGCGTGCTTCGCCGCGTACAGAGCTTCATCCGCACGCTGAATCAGTCCCTCCGCGATCTCTGGACTGACCACCTGAGCCACACCCAGGCTGACCGTGACCAAGGCGTCGCCTTGTTTCAGAGACACTGCGTGCTCGGAGACCGCTTGCCGAACACGTTCCGCGCCGACTGCGGCCTCATGCAGATTCGATCCAGGACAAATGACCGCGAACTCGTCACCGCCGTAACGGCAGACGATGTCCATTTCACGCAACGCCGCCGACAAGGCCTGCGCGACCGAACGCAAAGCGAGATCTCCAGACAAGTGGCCGTGCGCGTCGTTGAACGCCTTGAACTGGTCGATGTCGATCATGATCAGCGAAAAGTGCCCCCCCTGCCGTTGCCGTTGAGCAAACTGACGCCCTAGATCCTCATCGAAGGCCCGTCGGTTCCTCAATCCGGTCAACATGTCCGTGCGAGCTTCGCTGATGAATGCGTCCCGCTTTTGACGGCCCCGAATTCGCCACGCGGTTCCAAAGCCAATCGCCAAGCAAATCAGTGACATCACAATCGTCGTCAGCATGTCCTTGAGTGTCTCGCCTGCTGGGTGATCCTGGCAAGGTTCGCGTGACCGTTACAGCCGGACCTGCGATCTGGAGAATTTATCGACTCGCGGCTGGTCATGTTCGCGGGCCGACCTACCTTTTCGGCGAACCGCGCCGGGCCATGAAAAAGCCGGACGCGACTCGAAGCAACGATCGATTTTGGACCTTGCGGCCTGAGGCTCATGGTTGAGTTTCAAATCCCGTCGCAGGCAAACCCCTCTCGGACCAAGGACAGGACCATGCTGGTACTCAGCCGCAAAAAAGACGAGAAGATCATCATCGGTGACAACATCGCGATCATGATCGTGGACATTCAAGGGGACAAAGTCCGCCTGGGTATCGAAGCTCCGCGTGAAGTGAGCGTGCATCGCGAAGAGGTCTACCAAGCTATTCAAAAAAAGCAGACCGAACCGGTCACCGCCAATTCTTGACGCCTATTTCGGTCATCACCAGGAATCTTCAACAGCCGTGTGAACAACGCGGCTGTTTTTGTTTCTCGATGGTGAAGCCAGCAAATCACCCGCGCTACGGGATGATGTGATACTTGCCGCCGTTATTCTGCGACAAACCTTGCATCACTTGTTCGGCCACGAGAATTTCACGCATCCGGCGGTAGGTGGCTTCACCCAGCTTGGTCATGGCCGCACTCACCTTTTTCTGACGCAGCAATTCCAACCCGGCCTGCTGCTTCTCGGTGAGCATCGTCTCGAACACAAACGTGTGAATCGTCGTTCGAGACTGCTGGATGCTTTTGACGATGTCGTTCGCCGGGCCACTGAAACAACCATCGGTCAAAAAATAGATGACATCAGGCCGCATTCGCAGAGCCATCAAGAGTGCGGCGGTGGGGTCCGTATCACCTTGAGCCGGCACCTGCTCGACCCAATCCAAAAAGTACTGCTGATTTTCAGGTGCCGCTGAGACCAGGCGTTCCGCCGGCATCGGAATCGCCTCATGATTGAAGAAGATGATGAAAAATTCCTGATCCGGTCGCAGGTGCAAGAGCGAATTCGCGAGCTCCAATTTCATCTTTCGGAACCGAGTCTTGGCGTCGCTGTCGTGCGGATGATTCATGCTCAGCGAGCAATCCAGCACGAATACAAACGACTTGCCCTCGGAACCCGTTCCGAAAAACGACTTGCCGTTGCCACCCTCGCGGCCATTCCCTTTTCCGTTGCCGATTCCTCGACCCTGACCACGCCCCATGCCAGAGCCACGCGGATTCGTAGGTGCTCCCACTGTGCGGCTGAGATCAGAATCGGCGGCGGTGTTCCAGGACAAACTGGCGAGAGCGGTCTGCGCGGGAATCGAGACATTGGGTTCTGGGCTGCGATATTCCGGCAGGAAACCGCCTGTCGAGCCACCATCGACGGGAGACGGTGCCGCTGCCGATCCGTCACCCGAAAAATCAACGAACTGCGCGGGAGTCTCTTCGGGAGGAACCCAGTCGGTCACCAAGTTGAGGTCGAGCGAGCTTTTCCCGCTCGGCAACATCGCTAGCGCGAAACAAACCGCCAAACTCAAGTGGAGCAGCAACGACACCGCAAGCGCGCGGTTCGACGATCGATTCGCCCAAGCCGGAAGCCGAATGGATCGACTCGCCAAGCGATACCGAACTCGGCAATGGACGCCGATTCGCGTCAGTCGTTCCAGCGAACAGAATTCTTTGAGGACAGCAAGCACGGCAGAGTTTCCGAATCTGTTTCCATCCTGGTTGACGGAATGCCTGCGCTGCGGGACGTGTGGGACACAAGTTAATCCGCACGAGCGATCGTTGCCAAAGGAAAAATTGACACAATCGAATTTGATCGCGCGGAGACTTAGTGCTTCTAACCCGAAGCGCCAGCGAGGGCGAACGCTTCAGAGAACCTGGATTTCAAAGCTTCGTGAAACGCCCGCCCTCGCTGGCGCTTCGGGTTAGTCTGTCGGCACTCGTAGTGAGCCACCCGCAAACAACTCTTGGATTTAGCGA
>CAZILR010000410.1:0-932 GCA_964539995.1 uncultured Planctomyces sp. | reverse complement strand
CCTGCCGGCTTTGTCGGATTCGCGGCGAATCGGCAACCGTCACTCAGGCCGATCCCGTGATCGCCTTCAAATCGGCGCGAACCTCGGCGTAGGTCTGGTCGAACGCGAGCGCCTCCGGATCTGGCGTCACGTCCCACTGAGCACACGCCGAGCGATACAACTCCGGCCACCAATTCCGATGCTCCGTCCGCCCTTCGTCGAGGTATCGCTGCCACTGACTGAGCACCGTGGACCAGCACCGATCGCCGTAGCTCAGCGCTGTATTGAGATTGGAAAACTCGGTGACGTACCACTCGCGACCGATCTGCGAGTGCAGCACTTCATCCGCCCAATCAAAGTCTTGGATCAGCTTGGCCAGTGGGATACCGGATTCAGTCGCGACTTCCCATTCAAACCGCTTGCCGTTGCGAGGCATCAAGCCTTGTTCGATGAAGTACAGGACAGCGTGTCGATCGCGCGGCGCAAGCTGCGTGTTCAGATTCAGCGACCAAGTGAAGTTGATCGGAATACTCGACCAGTCGATTCCCTGGCTTACGAAGCCGACCTCGCCAAGCATCGCGTGCCGAGCCTCATCCCACAGTTGCCGTGACATGTCCCGGTAATACTTCCACGGTTTTCCCGGCGTCTGATGAATGATGCTGGCCATCATTTCCGGAACGTCGATCTCGCGCAGCCGTTTGTAAAACAACATCAGCACTTTGTCTCGCGGCGTGAATCGTTCGTCGTACAAGAACGCCTCCGGGTTCACGCCACCGTTGAACGAATCGTGAAATCGAGCGTCCCGCTTCGGCACCGGATCGAACTCAAACGGCTTGGCGGAGAACATCGGCTCGAGTTCGTAGGATGGCCGCCCTCGGCCGTCCTGTGTTTGTGGCTGTCGGCCAGAAAGACCGCCGGCCGCGTTGCAACTCCTCGCCGGGTGTCCAACCCGG
>CAZILR010000409.1:0-5529 GCA_964539995.1 uncultured Planctomyces sp. | reverse complement strand
GATCAGCAAGCTCCGGCCAACGCGAGTGCGGCGGGCAAGCCGGGACGCAAACGATTGAAAGCAGCGTTCTCGAACGCCGGGTTGCAGAGCACCTGGTGCGCGCTCGGCAAGACGACGGCGGAATTGTGGGGCGACTTGCTCGACATCGAGATCGAATGGTTCGACGGCGAGTTCGATCCGGAAAAACAACGGAACAAGATCGACGCGATCGTTCATAAGGATTGGGATTTCTGCTGCTTCCAAGCCGTGCAGATCGACTCACTGGCGGCCCCCGTCCGCAAGCTCAAGCAACGCGGCGTCCCAGTCATCTCGATGGACACGCTGCTGGTGGACATGGACAAGATGCGCGACACCGGCGTCTGGTGCGAGGTCACACCGAATCACGTCGATATGGCCGAGAAGAGCGTCGGCTATCTGATGCAGAAGATCGGCGGCAAAGGGAAAGTGATCCACATCGGCGGCCTGAGCGCTCACAGCGGAGCACAAGGCCGCAAGCAAGGCTTCGACAACATCGTGAAGAATTACTCGGACGTGAAAGTCGTCGGCGACGAAGTCCGCTGGTGCGACTGGAAGAAGGAGAAAGCTCGCAACACGTTTGAATCGCTGCTGGAGCAAGAGAAAGAACCGATCGCCGGAGCCTTCTTCCACAGCGACGACATGGCCTTGGCCTCCGCCCCGGCCATCAAAGGGACGATCCACAAGGACATGCTGATCGTCGCCGTCGATGGCCAGAAGGAAGGACTCGAAGCGGTGCAAAACGGAGTACTTGCCGCGACGACGGTGAACCCGGTCTGCCGCATTCACCGCACGTCACTGTTCATCGGCCAGTTCATCGCTCGCAACGGTGAGAAGGTTGACAGCGTGCCGATGGAAGTCATCACGCCCGGCCCGCTGTGCTCGAAAGATCATCCCAACGATCTAGCGGCGATGTTCTACTTGGCCGACCCGACGCACTGCATCGTGTGACGCCTGAGATGAGTCGTGGTCGTAGGGTGGGTCGGGTTAAGCAGAACCCCCCAAATGGGTGCGTGGTGGGTGTAGGGGGGGCCTCGCCTATTCCACCCCCCACCGGGGTGGGGGGGGGGCGGTCCCTCCCACCCCACCCACCCTACAATTCTCTCCATCCAGTGTTCTCGCTAACCGTGCTACTTCGGATCGCAGTACTTCAGCGCCATCAACGAGTACGCCGTCGTGAGGTTCGGATCCCCTTCCATCCAGCGATCGGCGGCGTTCACCCAACTGCCGTTTTCCTTCTGCCGTTTGGCGAGGGCTTCGGTCAATTCGCGCCGCCAGTCGTGCTTGTCACCCTTCGCGTCCTCGAAGAAATCGACCTCGAGCGTCGCCAGCGTGCGGGCGAAGGTGTGGTAGTAGTAGTACAACCCCTGCTGATCCAAACCGGGGTTCTGTTCGACCGAGTAGAACTTGCGGAGCCAATCGAGGGCCGCTTTGACGCGTTTGTCGTCCTTGGTGAGGCCAGCGTAGAGCATCGACTTCAACCCGGCGTAGGTCATGCTGGCGTAGGATCGCAGGCCGCCATCGGCGTTCTTGCCCGCTTGCGAGTTGCCGCCGGCCGCCGGTGTGTAGTAGAAGCCGCCGTCGTTCACCTTGGTGGCGAACTCGGTCGTGTTGAATTCGCTTTCGAGGTTCTGGCAGCGTGACACGAACACGAGAGCGTTCTTCATGGCCGGGTCGTCGGCTTTCGCGCCAGCGGATTTCAGGGCGTCGAGCAGGAACGTCGTGTTGGAGAGGTCCGGCCGTTGCGACTTGCCGTAGCCCGCTCCGCCGAAATTCGGATGTGATTTGTCCAAGCCCTCGGTTTCGTCCCACTGCAAGGCTCGCAGGAATTTTTCAGCGTCTTTGATCTGCGCGGAGTAACGGCCGTCGGAGTTCGCTCCGGCCAGCGCGAGCAGCGTCAGGCTGGTCTCGTAGTTCTTGTGATTGGTTTCCGGGTGATAGATGCCGCCATCCTTTTGCAGATAGCCGAGCAGATGCTTGAAGCCCTTCTGCAACGTCGGGTCGTCCGTCTTTACTCCGGCGCTGACGAGGCCAAAGCAGGCCATTGCCGAGATGCCCGGTTGAGTGGCCGACGTCCAACTCCCGTCGTCGCTCTGCGTCGTCTTCAGGAAGTTGACTCCCTTTTCACGGAGCGATTTCAGCAGCTTCGCGTCCGGTCCCACTTTGTCAGCGGCCAGCGCGGGAACGCTTCGCAAAACGGTGGCTCCGCCCAGAGCGGCCAGCGTGGTCAAAAAGGCTCGGCGATCAACGCCGGAGGTGACATTCAGAGAATTCCAGTTGTGCATAATGTCCTCGGTCAGTTCAAAGTTTGCGAAACGGCGAAGAGTATATCCAAGGAACTCACCCGTTGGCCGTGTCGGATGGGATGAAATTTTGGCCGGGATTGGCGAAAAAGCCGCCACGGAAGTCGCCCTGTCGCTCCGAGGTACTGAGTTTTTCAAAAGTAGCCCTGTCGCTCCGCGACAGGAAAGCCGAACGAATCCCGTTTGTTTTCACTCTCCATGTCTCTCGAAGCGCTCGGCCATCCTGTCGCGGAGCGACAGGGCTACACTCTCGACGCCTTGCCCAACACTCGAAGCACAAGCCAATCAACATCAGGAAGCACCAACTCATGAGTTCATCAAAATTGTGTCGCTGGGGCATTCTCGGAACGGCGGGCATTGCCCGAAAGAATTGGGATTCGATCAAGAATGCCGGCAACGCGACGCTCGTCGCCGTCGCCAGCCGCTCGACCGAGCGTGCTCAGCAATACATTGACGAGTGCCAGGCCTGCGTGACTCACTCGCCAGCCCCGCGAGCGATCGGCACTTACGAAGGGATGCTGACCGCGAGCGATATCGACGCGGTTTACATTCCGCTGCCGACCGGCATTCGCAAGGATTGGGTCGTCCGGGCGGCCAACGCCGGCAAACATGTGCTGGTCGAAAAACCGGTCGGCTGCAACTCGGCCGAAGTCGCCGAGATGATCGCGGCCTGCAAAAAGAACAACGTGCAGTTCATGGACGGCGTGATGTTCATGCACAGCGCACGGCTGCCTCAACTGCGACAAATTCTGGACGACGGCGAGAGCATCGGCCGCATCCGCCGCATCTCGTCGGCGTTCAGCTTCTGCGGGCCAGAGGCGTTTCATCAGGCGAACATCCGAGCCAGCGGCGAACTCGAACCACTCGGCTGCCTCGGCGATCTCGGCTGGTACACGATCCGCTTCACGCTCTGGGCGTTGAACTATCAGATGCCGCGCCGAGTCAGCGCGCGGATGCTGTCGCAGTCGCATCGGCCCGACAGCAAGCTCGACGTGCCGATGGAATTCTCCGCCGAGCTGTTCTTCGACGGCGGCATCTCCGCGACGTTCTACAACTCGTTCCTGACCGAGAACCAGCAATGGGGCATCATCGCCGGCAGCAAAGGCTTCGCGCAAGTCACGGACTTTGTCCTGCCGTTCGTCGGCTGCGAGGCCGCCTTCACCGTTCACAAGGCCGCATTCCACGTCGATGGCTGCGACTACAGCATGGAGGAGCACACACGCCGTCACGCCGTGCGCGAATACAGCAACAACGCTCCGTCGGCTCAGGAATCGAACCTCTTCCGCAACTTCTCGGAGTTGGTTCTGCGAGGCAAACCGGATGAGTTCTGGGCGGACATTGCGCTGAAGACTCAGCAAGTGATGGACGCCTGCCTGACCTCCGCGCGGCAAGACGGCCAGACGATTGAGTTGTAGGTTGGACGCCCTCGTCCGACCATTCGCGTGCTCGGACGAGGGCGTCCAAGCTACGGAACAGTGGAGTTGCCCCAAAAGCGGCGCTCTCGAACTCCTCACCGAACGGCTGCGGCTTCCTGAGTGGCGAGACTCCGACCTCAATCCGTTCGCGGCGCTGAATGCCGACCCCGAAGTGATGCGGTTCATGCAGATGCAAGCTGTGCCATACGGACATGAATTCCCCACCCCTTCGGGAAGAGGGTTTGGGGGTGAGCGAACTCCTTGCATGCCGCACGATCCGTCTCCACAATCCGCCGCTCTCGTGGGACTCGGCAAGGAGGTTGATCGTGGGTTTGTTGCTGCTGGCGGATGCGACTTCAACGGCCGAGATCGCGACGAAACACTCCACGGCACCGCCAGATTATTGGTCGCTGCTGTTTGTCTTCGCGATGGCGACTCTGCTTGGCTTGGGGGTCATCGTTCGAGTCTCGCGATTGCTGCACACGCCGCTGATGTCGCTGACGAATGCGATCTCGGCGATCGCTGTCGTCGGCTCGATCATCGTCACGGGGGATGACAAATACCCGCCCGGCATTCGCATTTTGGGAGCCGTCGCGCTGTTTGCTTCGACGACCAACGTCGTCAGCGGATTCCTGATTACCGACCGTATGTTGAAGATGTTTAAGCAGCCGGGCGGCGGCGGGGAGCGGAAGTCCTAATGCACCACGTTCTTCACTTGGCGTATCTGGTCGCGACCGTGTTGTTCGTGTTCTCGTTGCACGGCATGAACGATCCGAAGACAGCGCGGCGCGGCGTGCAAGCGGGAATGCTGGCAATGTTCCTGGCGATCGCGGCGACGTGGGCTCAGCCGTCGATCACGCAGCATGGCTGGGTGTTGGCGGCGATCGTCGCGGGAATCGCGGTGGGCATTCCGCTTTCAAAAGTGCCGCTGACTGCGGTACCACAGCGGACGGCGATTTCGCACGCGTTCGGCGGGCTTGCGGCGGGGCTTGTCGGCACGGCGGAGTTCGTGCATTGGTCGCTCCATGATCGGGACGAGTTGACCCCCTTCCGCGTGGCCGCAGTCGTCGCCGAAGTGTTGCTCGGATTTCTGACCGTCACTGGCAGCCTGCTCGCCGCCGGAAAACTGCAAGAGGTCAAATGGATTCCGCAGCGGCCAGTGACGTACCCGTTTCAAAACGTCAGCAACATCGGCTTGCTCGGCTTGGCGGTGTTGTTCGGAGTGCTACTAATCCAGAACCCGACCGGAGCGGGAGCGGGATTCCTGTTCGCTGGTGTGATCGTGTTGGCACTCGCGTTTGGAGTGCTGCTGATCATTCCGATCGGTGGAGCGGACATGCCGACGGTGATTTCGATTTTGAATTCTTACGCCGGACTCTCGGCCGTCGCGATGGGTTTCGTGCTCGACAACAAGCTGCTCATCACGGCCGGCGCGCTCGATGGAGCCAGCGGTTTGATCCTGTCGATCATGATGTGCCGAGCCATGAATCGCTCGTTCGCGAATGTGCTCTTCGGAGCCTTCGGGCAAGTGCAGGCGGTCGAAGCGGATTCACAGCAGCGGCACTACAAGCCGGAATCGATCGAAGGGGCCGCTCAAGTTTTGGAGCAGGCCAGTCTGGTCGTGATCATTCCCGGCTACGGACTCGCGGTCGCGCAGGCTCAGCACCGCGTGCGCGAGTTGTACGACCAACTGACCAAAGCGGGCATCACGGTCAAGTTCGCGATTCATCCGGTCGCCGGTCGCATGCCCGGCCACATGAACGTGCTGCTGGCCGAGGCCAACGTGCCCTACGACG
>CAZILR010000408.1:0-5544 GCA_964539995.1 uncultured Planctomyces sp. | reverse complement strand
GTCCCCCGCATCGACGACCGTTGCATCCGGAGGGGTTGACGCCCCCGTGCCAAGCACTTCGGCGATCTGTCCGTCTCGAACAACAATCGCACCGCGTTCGATGCGGTGGGGAAAAACAATCTGACCTCGAAACACAACCGGCGTCGGCATGGATGACTCCCAGGACAAGGTGGGCGAAACGGTGAGGCATGGCAAAGTCGCTCCTTTGCAGTTTCAATGCCTTGGTCGATGGACACAAGGCTTAGCGTTCAGCGATCACGGACAGGAACCCGCGCGATGCAGATGCCGAGAGTACGACGATCCTTGATCGCTGTTGTCGTTGGACTGTGTGGAACCGTCTTGGCCTCGGCCGAGGACTGGTCGCATTGGCGAGGCTCGCAACGCCACGGTGTCATTCAGGAGGCTTCGGGTTGGAACGGCTCGCGCTGGATCGACTCGAAATCAACATGGAGCGCGAACGTCGGTGAGGGAGCCTCGTCGCCGCTGCTGGTTGGCGACCACGTTTTCGCTCTGGGACATCGCGACGGACAGAATGTCGTCTCGTGCCTGGAGGCATCGACGGGCAAGGTTGCGTGGACGACGTCTTACAAAACGCCGCGCTACGGTCGAAACGCGACCGGCGATGAGGGACTGTATTCAGGACCATCCTCGACGCCGGAATTCGATCCGGCCACGCAGTTGCTTTACACGCTGAGCGCTGACGGCGATCTGCACTGCTGGGACGTGCGGCAGCGCGGAGTCAAAGTCTGGCACCGTAATCTCTACGACGACTACCACATGCCGAGGCGTGCGAAAGTCGGCCGCAGCGGCCAGCGTGATTACGGTTACACCTCCGCGCCGCTGGTGCATGACAACTGGCTCCTGGTCGAAGTTGGCGGCCCAACGGGAACTCTCGTGGCCTTTGAAAAGCGAACGGGCCGCGAAGCTTGGCGATCCCAAGCGACACAAGTTGCCGGGCACGCCGGAGGTTTGTCGCCGATCACCGTCGAGGGCGTGCCGTGCGTCGCCGCATTGACGTTCGACGGCTTGCTGGTCGTGCGACTCGACGTCGCTCATGCGGGCGAAACGGTCGCGACCTATCCGTGGATCACCGAGTTCGCCAACAACATCGCTAGCCCCGCCGTGCAGGATGACTGCGTGCTGATCACCTCCGAATACAACCATCGAGCGATGTGCAAACTGAGAATCACGCTGCGCGGTGCCGAGAAACTTTGGGAGCAACCATTCGGCTCGAAGGCCTGTACTCCGGTGATTCATGGCGGTCGAATCTACATTGCTTGGGATCGGCTGCGGTGTCTCGACTGGCAGACCGGCGAACTCGTCTGGCAAGGCCCGCCGGTTGGCGATGCCGGCTCGGTGGTCGTCACGTCGGATGACAAACTCATCGTCTGGGCAGGGCGAGGCGACCTTGTTCTGGCGGAAACATCTGCATCACCCAACACAGCGTATCACGAGTTGGCTCGCGTCGGCCGCCTCGCCAGCGACGATGTATGGCCTCACGTCGTCATCTCGAATCGCCAAATCCTCTGCCGAGACCGCCACGGCCAACTGCTGCGATTCGCAAGTCCATGATCTGTAGGGTGGGGTCGAGTCATCGAGACCCACCAGTCGGACGTCGCTAGCGATAGCAAGTAGGCAGCGGAATAATCGATTGCCCTGCAACCAAGTTTACAGTGGATTCATTGATCTACTTGGCGAGCACAACACCAGCCATTACCTCAAGCCGAATGAACCAACAGCGATGAATGACTTCGATGGCGTTTCAATTAAGGCGGCAAATCTCAAATGCATCGCTGAGCCTCAAGGTTTCGAAAGAATCCTTCCCGTGAACGTCATTATCGGGAGGAACAATTCCGGGAAATCAACGCTTCTAGACATGATTGCATTTGCTACTGAACCGCACGACTTGAGCGTCTTCAGTCACAAAGGGATGCTCCCCGAAGTCCTGCTGACTCTTCCATTAACTGAGGATCTCTTCAAGACAAAATATACAGATCACATGCAGGAGCATTATGACGGACGCCGTGGAGTCGATTTTTATCCTCAGCGGGTCGGGCTAGCACAACTCTCCGGTAAGAGAGCCACATGCCAGCTTGGTCATGGGCACCGGTTGGAACACGCGACCTTTGTCGGAGTTCAACCATTTAGTAATCATGATTTGATTATTAGTTGGTTCAAGAAGTCGATCCCTCCGAATCTCAAGAATCCATTTGCCGACTTCTTTTTTCGACGGATCGCAGCAGATCGAGACATTCTTCCAGAGGAACATCGTGCCGAAAGCTATGTTTCTGCAAATGGGGAAGGCAGCACGAGCCTCATCGAAAAATTTGTGAACGACGAGCACCTTCCAAGATCTCTCGTCGAAAAGACACTTCTGGATGAGATGAATGCCATCTTTGGTCCAGATGCCCGATTTACTCGACTCTTGGTTCAGCGCAAAGGCTCCGGTCAGTGGGAAATCTTCTTGGAAGAGGAGGAGAAAGGCTCGATTCCGATCTCACAGTCGGGAAGTGGAATCAAGACTGTGTTGCTCGTGTTGATCAATTTGCTGATTGGGCCTTTTCTCCGTAAGGACAATGAACTGTCGATTCGAAATCCGATACCACTTTCAAAATTTGTTTTTGGGTTCGAGGAGCTTGAAAACAACCTGCATCCTTCGATTCAGAGGCGTTTGTTTCTTTTTCTGCGGCGCAAAGCAATCGAGGACAAATGCACGTTCTTCATCACGACGCATTCAAGCGTGGTGATCGACCTGTTTAGCCGAGACGAAGCGGCGCAGTTACTGCACGTCACTCACGACGGTGCAGTCGCCAAGGTGACGACCGTTTCGACGTACCTGCACGGCCGCAGCGTCATTCGCGATCTCGGCCTGAAGGCAAGCGATCTTCTTCAATCCAATGCCATCGTGTGGGTCGAAGGGCCATCGGATCGGATTTATTTCAATCGGTGGATCGAACTTTGGACCGAAGGCCAGTTGCAGGAAAACGTCCATTACCAGTGCGTGCCTTATGGCGGAAGCCTGATCGCACATTGGTCGTTCAATGATCCCGAAGCACTCGAAGACATGATCAAGGCGCTGAAAGTGAATGGGCATGCGATCGTTTTGATCGACAGCGATCGCACAAAAGACGACGACCCTTTGAAAGAGAATGCAAAGCGGGTTGCAGACGAAGTCGCTCAAATTGACGGCATTGCGTGGATCACTGCCGGGAATGAAGTTGAAAATTATCTTCCCGTCGAAGCGATCCGGAACTTCTGTGGCGACGACAAGCTTAGAGGCCCGGATCAATTCTCTGATGTGTTCGCTTATCTTGAAAACAAAGGAAAAGGAAAGCCGGACAAGGTTCCGCTTGCGAGACGCCTATGTCCCCTGATGACTCGCGAGATGATTGAGAACACATCGGACTTGAAAGATCGACTCACCGAAGTTTGCGCGAAAATTCGGGCTTGGAATGAGTTGTGATCGGAAGCAACGTATGACCGCAAAGAAATTCCGAATCTTGGCGCTGCGTCTCCCCGAAGCGTCGGAAGAGGCGCACATGGGGCATCCCGACTTTCGAGTTGGTGGCAAGATTTTCGCGACGCTCGGACCGGATGAAGACTGGGGGATGGTCAAGCTGACGCCGGAGCAGCAAGCGGCGTTCCTCCGCGATGAGCCGGACGTCTTCCATCCGGCGAACGGAGCGTGGGGACGTCGGGGATGCACCATCGTCTGCCTTCGCAACGCCAAAGAGTTGACTGTGCGACACGCGCTGATTGAAGCTTGGCGAAACACCGCTCCGAATCGGTTGGTTCAAGAGTTCGACGAGGAATAGTTTGAGGTTTGAACAATGACAACTCGATTTCTGCATGGCGGGTGGGCGTGGATCATCGTGGCCGCAGTGACAATCCCGCTTGATGGGGCGGAGTTTCATGCGACGCCCAACGGCTCGCCGCAAGGAAAGGGATCGGTTGCGGAACCTTGGGATTTGGCGACGGCTCTGGCCACGACCGACGTCGTGAAGCCAGGAGACACGGTTTGGATTCACGCCGGAACGTATCGTGGCGGGTTCGTGTCGCGATTGAGCGGTCGTCCCGGAACTCCAGTGGTCGTGCGCGGCGAGCGTGGCGGGCGCGTGACCATCGACACTCAGCCGCGCGACGGGGACGAGCGGGACAACGGGCTGTTCTTGATGCTCGGAGCGGATGCCGTCTATCGCGATTTCGAGGTGACGTGCAGCCATCCTCTGCGCGAGACCGAGATCGCCGGCTCGTGGCCAACCGACATTCGGCGCGGCAACGTCGATGTGCGCGGAGACCGCGTGTCGGTCGTGAACCTGATCGTGCATGACTGCGGCAGCGGGTTTGGCTTTTGGGCCGAAGGTGAAGGAGGCGAAATCTCCGGCTGCCTAATCTACAACAACGGCTGGCGTGGGCCGGATCGCGGGCACGGACATGCCATCTACGCGCAGAACGCTCGCGGAACCAAGCGGATCGTGGACAACGTCGTCTTCCATCAGTTCGCGTATGGCATTCACGTCTACGGTTCGGAGAAGGCGTCACTCAAGGGCTTCGAGATTGACGGCAACATCGCGTTCGAGAACGGCTGCCTCACTCGCAAGGGAGACAACGCGCCCGGCATCATGGTGGGAGGCGGCTCGCCGGCTGAACGGATCGCGGTGCGAGACAACGTGATCGTCGGCGGCGGGATGCGGCTGGGCTATCCGTGGGGCACGACCAGCGAAGATGTCGTCTGCACCGGCAATTACTCGGAGGGCTTGGTGCTCCGCGACTTCCGCAAGGCAACGGTCATGCACAACACGCTAGTCGCGTCATCCACCGTCGTGTCACTGGAGGGAGCCGAGCGACTACTGCTCGGCGGCCTGCGCTGGAATGAGAACGACTACTACGTCACCGATGGCCGTTGGGGTGAGTGCTCTGTCGTCGAAAACTCCAAGAGTCGCGGGCAGAGTTTCACGGAATGGCGTGCGACAACCGGTCTTGATGCCAAGAGCACGTTCACGAAAGGTGCCCCGTCCAAGCTGCAAGTCATCGTGCGACCGAACGCTCATGAGCCGGGACGCGCTCATGTGGCGGTGCTCAATCCTGCGAGGCTGCCGGAAGTCGAAGTCGATCTGTCGCGCGTGCTCACATCGGGGCAGAAGTTTCGGATCGTCAGCGTCAAGGATTTCTTCGGAGCATCGCTGGTGTCTGGTGCCTACGATGGCCGCCCCGTGCGAGTCCCCATGAAACCCATCACGCCTCCGCCGCCGGTCGGAATGCCAAACGCGGAACGACCAGTCACCGAACCTCAGTTCGCCGCCTTCGTCGTGTTGCCCGGAGTTTCCCCATGAGGCCCATCGCATTGACCGTCTCGTTGTTCCTGGGTTTGTTGGCGAACTCGCTGATGGCCGCCGATCAGCCGCTGGTGATCGACGTGTGGCCGGGCAAACCGGCCGACGACAATGCTGAGACCATCGGCGAAGAGAAGTTCATCCAACTCATCGTCAAGGGTGTCCCCTATGAAGTTGCTGGGAAGCCAACCAAGTGGAAGACGAATGTCAC
>CAZILR010000407.1:0-5552 GCA_964539995.1 uncultured Planctomyces sp. | reverse complement strand
GCGTGACGCTGCCACTGGCGGTGCTGTTCTCGTTTCTGCTGATGTGGGTCTTGCGGCGTCTGGGAGTTATCGACATTCAAGCCAACATCATGTCGCTGGCCGGGATCACGATCAGCATCGGCATCCTCGTCGATCAAGCCATCGTGATGGTCGAGAACGCCACGCACACACTGAAAGACCACTTCGGCGACAAAAAAGTCAGCGGCGACATTCGCGAGCTGGTCATCCCGGCGTGCCGCATGGTCGGCCGTCCGATTTTCTTCTCCGTGCTGATCATGCTGCTGAGCTTCGTGCCGGTGTTCATGCTCAGCGGCCGAGAAGGCAAGCTGTTTCACCCGCTGGCGTTCACCAAGAGTTTCGCGCTGATCGGCGTGGCGATCATCTCAGTGACCGTCGTGCCGGCGCTGATTCCGACGTTTCTGAAAGGCCGCCTGAAGAGTGAAGAGGAGAATTCGATCGTTCGCAGCTTTATTCACATCTACAAGCCACTGCTGACGTGGGCGCTGCCGCGCCGCAATCTGGTGATGTGGGGTTTTGCGGTGCTGTTGGTGTTGGCGGCCGGAATGTTTCCGCTGCAAGCGATCATCGGCTTGGGGGCGAGCGAGACCGCGTGGCGGACATCCTTCCTGGTGACCTTCGGGCTGGTCGTGTCACTGACGGTGCTCTGCACTCGCGGCGTTCATTGGCAACTGCTATCGCTGGCGACGTTGTTCGCGATCGGGCTGTGGGCGTTTCATTTTCCGAAGATCGGCGTCTCGTTCATGCCCGCGCTGGACGAGGGGACGATGCTCGACATGCCGATCACGGTGCCGCGCGCCAGCATCACGCAAGCGGCCGATGATCTGAAGGCTCGCGACGCACTGCTGCGAGGCTTTCCGGAAGTTGAGTCGGTCATCGGAAAAGCGGGCCGAGCCGACACGCCGACCGATCCGGCTCCGCTGGACATGGTCGAGACATTCGTGAACTTCCGCCCGAAAGAGTTTTGGCCGAAGCGTGTGCTGCGGTTTGATGACGCGAAACGTCAAACCTCCGAGATCGTGGAATCTTTGGTCCGACACGGATTTTTGGGATCGAAAGCTCCATTCAAGCTGCACCCTCAACTGGCAACGCTCGATCTTTCGCCGGAAGACCGGGACATGCTGCTCAACGATGTGACCCAGAGGTCACTCGAACGGTTCGATGAAACGCTGCGTGAATTTGCTTTGCAGCGGTATCAAGAATTCGAGAGCGAATTGGGAGTGGGATTGGTCCTCAAGGCGTTGAGCGAGTTGGTGGACCGCTGGTCGAAAAGTGGTGTGGGACGCTTTTCTGATGGGGAAGGGGGACGCTATGCCGTGATGCTGGTCAACGAGCTGACGCCTCGATTTGGCGATTGGCTGGCGAAGAGTCCGTCGCTGGAAGATGTGCAGGCTCTGATCCAGGAGGCCGCGCGAGTGTTCGAGTCGCGCGGGTTGGTCAGCGATGTCGTCGCCGCAACAGAACTGCGTGGATCGGTTCCGCGGACACTTTGGAACTCCGCAACTCAAGCGTTCGGGGCTAAGCGTCGCACGATGGCCTCCGAGATCATGAATGTCATCCAAGCGGAACGACACCGACGCTGGGTGGAGCAAGTTCGACTGATCAACTACGAACTCTTTGATTTGGCCATTGGCAGCTACAACCGACTAGTCCTGGAGGAGCTCGCCAAAGCGGCTCGCGCACGCGGCTTGTTGTCAGAGGCACCACGCGGCCGTGACTTGACCACGTTTGCAGAACGGGCGTTGCAAGCACAGTTGGGCCGGTCACCGGCATTAAGTGCCGGGTTAACTTCGGCGTCTGTTCTCGAAACCGAATCTGCGGCTGGCGATCAAAGCGTTGAAGGGACAACCAGAGAGCTTGCACTTTCGGATCCCGAAACAGTCACACGGGAATTGCATTCGCTCCTCAACAGGATCAACGAGAAGTTCGCGGGCGATCTTTTTCTCTGGCCGCGCACGACAGGACCGAAGGGAGATCTCGTCGATGACGAGATGGGACGAGTGCTGCAAGTTCCCGGATGGTCGAACATCTTCACGCAACCGATCATCAACCGTATCGAGATGCTCTCGACCGGCGTCCGCACCGACATCGGCGTAAAGGTGTTCGGGCCGGACCTCGACACGATTGATCGAGTCTGCAAGCAGATCGAGACTGTGCTCAAACCGATCAAGGGAACTCGCGATGCTCTGGCCGCGCCAATCATGGGAAAAGGCTATTTGCAGATCGACATCGACCGCCCGGCGGCAGCGAGGTATGGAATCTCGGTCGAAGACATTCAGAACGAAATCGAAGTCGCGTTGGCCGGTCGCGTCGTGACGTACACGGTCGAGAAACGTGAACGCTTTCCCGTCCGCATTCGATACGCTCGCGTGGATCGCGAGGACGAAGAGTCAATCGGCAAGTTGCTGATCAGCCCCGGTTCGATGTCGTCACCGGCTAACGGGATGAGCGGCGGCGTGAGTGCGGGCGCGATGTCCTCGAAGCCAGAACGCGGTGAAGCCAACACGATGCTTTCGCCGACGACCGCGCTCGGCGACGGACACGCGGCCACACCACAGCACGCGCTGACCGGAAAGAAGCGGATTCCGTTGTCGGCCGTGGCAACGATTCAGATCGTCGAAGGTCCGGCCATGATCAAAAGCGAGAACGGCCGACTGCTCAATGTCGTGACCCTGAACGTGCGCGGTCGCGACATCGTCGGATTTGTCGATGAAGCTCAGCGAGTCGTCGCCGAGAAAGTCGAACTGCCCGAAGGAGTTCACGTCGAATGGAGCGGCGAATTCGAGCATCAAGTCCGCGCGGCCGAGACGCTGCGGTTCGTGTTCCCCGCCGTGATCGTGCTGATCTTCGTGATCCTGTACCTGACGTATCACGACCTCGCCGATGCGGCGTTGATGATGTTGGCCGTGCCGGAGGCGCTCAGCGGCGGCGCGTTTTTCATGTATTTCTTTCCGAAGATCATGCAGGGCTGGGCTGCTCCGCCGATGGATTTCAGCGTGGCAGTGTGGGTCGGTTTCATCGCCTGCTTTGGCATGGCCACCGAGACCGGCATCATCATGCTGGTTTATCTCCGCGAAGCGATCGACAAGCGCGGTGGACTCGAAAACATCAATTCGCTGGAGGAGCTTCGGCAAGCCGTCATCGAAGGAGCGGTGCATCGGTTGCGTCCGAAGCTGCTGACCGAAGGCGTGGCGATCCTTGCGATCTTCCCGATGGTCTTCGCTCGTGGCGTCGGCGGTGAGATTCTTGCTCCGATGGCGTTGCCGGTACTGGGGGGGCTGCTGATTTCCGATGAGGTGGTCGATCTGTTTCTGCCCGTCCGCTTTTACTGGGTCCGTCGTTCGCGGTGGCTCAAGTTACAGCAGACGAAGGCCGAGCAAGCTGGGCTATGTGATAAACCGCGTTCGGAGTAAACATTTCTGCGTTCCGGGGAGCTCAGAGCAACTGTCTCTCTCCATCTTCAACGAAGTCACGGACGATCAACAAACATGCGACTGCGTAGCAAAACGGTGAATTGGCTGATTGGAGCATTCTCAGTGTGTGTGTTTCGTTGTCTGTTCGTGACGTTACGGCTGAGGTTTCATACGGCGGAAAAAACCAACCCCTACGCGATCGAAGGGGACGACCGATTCATCTACTGCGTGTGGCACGATCAATTGCTGATTCCGATCTTCGGGGGGAAGCATCGGCACACGGCGGCGTTGGTCAGTCAGGCTCAAGATGGTGGATTTGTTGTCGCGGGATTACGCAGCGTGGGAATTCTTCCGGTTCGCGGATCGACGAGCCGCGGAGGAGCTCAAGCCATGCGGCAACTCATTCGCGAGGCGGAGGGCAAGCACATCGTGATGACTCCTGACGGTCCGCGCGGTCCGCGCCGCGAACTGTCACCAGGGATCGTCTTTCTGGCCTCGCATTCGGGGCGAGCCATCGTGCCGGCCGCCTTCACCTGCGAACGCGGCTGGCGGTTTGGAGTCGGTTGGACCGACCTGTTGGTCCCCAAACCTTTTTCCAAGGTCCATTTGTTAACCGGCGAGCCAATTCACATTTCCC
This sequence comes from uncultured Planctomyces sp., assembly GCA_964539995.1. Classification (GTDB taxonomy): domain Bacteria; phylum Planctomycetota; class Planctomycetia; order Planctomycetales; family Planctomycetaceae; genus SXKJ01. The sequence continues at coordinate 1,484 of CAZILR010000407.1, read as the reverse complement.
CTGACGCCGACCTACGCAGCGAGGTTGCACGCGTGCAAACCGCGATGCTGACCATGAATGATCGGGGTGATGCGCTGGCTGCGCGACTTCCACTGACGACATCTGACACAGAACAAAGGGGACGCCATGCGGCGTGACCTGATCGACTGTTGCTGTCAACTCGCGAAACTTGGGCAAGCTCTGGAAGATCGTGGGCTGGCCTTCAATCAAATCGGGGTGGGCGGTAAGGTTGGCTCAGTTCGAGTTCGGGACGTGCCGAATAAACGACGAGAAAGGTCGTTGCAGAAATCATGGCTCGCTGGCTGACAGTTCTGATGGCATTGGTGGCTCAAAGCATGGCTTTGATGTCGCCGGTGTGCTTTGTCCGCTGTGTTGGCGCGGACGGGCATCAGTGCATTGAGCTGACAGGCCAGGGTTGTCATTGCTGTGATTGCCAGTCGCACAACGAATCTCCGGTCGTCTGTGCCGTGGCGACGTGTGGGCATCACCATGAGGACGAGCAGGAACAAGACCACGAGCATGATACTCCGATCGGATGGCAAGCTCGTTGCGAGCCTTGTTCTTGCCAGCATTCGCCGCTGGAGGCGGGTCAGCAGGTTCCATCGAAATCGCTGAGTTCCTTCGGGCTGTCGCAGACGCCGGACTTTGTGCCGACGCGGAATTTTGTCGCGGCGGTTCAGGCGTTGAAGTTCGCGAGTCTCCGGCCATCGCTGTTGAGACCACAGGAGTCGCCGCAGTTGGCTGCGCTGGCGACGGTCGTGTTGCGCGTGTAGGCGCGGTTCCGCAAGGCGCTTGGTCGCGGCGTTGGTCCGCGAGTCTGGTTTTGGCGTCGTTGCGTGAGGTCTTTCAATTTCGCGCCGCCCAAATGGGATGAGCGTGGCCTCGCGCGGTTCTTTTTGCGGGACGGATCATGTCCACGTCTTCTACATCGCCCGTTTTGGCTCCGGCCGAGGCTGCGGGTCACGAACATCAATCGCCGGAGCGGCAAGGCTGGCTCCGCACGGTGCTCGGTTCCGTACCGATGCTGCTGACGTTCGCGCTGTTGGCGGGGGTCGCGTATTGGGGACATCACACCGAATGGACGTTCTCGACCGCGCATCGCGGCGGCGCGAAATCAACGACAGCCGAGAAGCCGGAGGACTTGTTGACGACCGAGTCAGGAGCGTCATCGGGCAAGTGGTGCGAACAGCATGGAGTCGTGGCGTGTCCGTTGTGCGATCGGTCGCTCGCGCAGGTTCTCAAGCCGCTGGAGCCGGCCACGGCCGACGATTTGGAGCGAGTCACGAAGGCGTTCGCGGTACGCGAGCGTTCCGCGAATGATCCGCAATGTCTGGCGAGCGGCCGCCGTGTGCGAGTCGCGTCGAAGGACGCCGCAGAGAAGTTGGGCATCGACGTGGCCCCGGTTTGGGAAGCGGCGATGACTGAGACCATCTCGGCCAGCGGCGAAGTCAGTTTCGATGCGACGCGAGTCGCTCGGTTGGCGG